>JAAUTD010000052.1 GCA_012031845.1 Synechococcaceae cyanobacterium SM1_2_3 | reverse complement strand
TGAGCCTGTCGAACCCCATTTTTCACCGATGAATGCCCTTCGACAAGCTCAGGGTGAGCGGATAGAGCGAAAGTCCTGAGAACGACAAAGTAAAGAGCTTAACAGCCCTGGGTTTGAGTAGAAGATCAACCGCCGACTGAAGGGCGGGCCTGAATGTGAACCGCGCTGGTCCATGGTCAAATTGGCGATTCAAGATCTGGCTGCCATATCGCGACCTGATTTTTACCGGCGTGTTTGGCGACATACATCGCCATGTCGGCATATTTAACCAAGGTTTCTCCATCCTGGGTATGCAGTGGATACAGCGCCACGCCGATGCTGGCGGAAATATGGCAGATGTTGTTCTGCAACTCGAACGGCTCCGCCAGCCGCCGGGTAATATCTGCGGCTACCTGCGCCACTACATCCAGATCGGTAATGTCAGGCAGCACCACCGCAAACTCATCACCCCCCATCCGGGCGACCAGGTCGCTCTCCCGCATCCTGGCGACCAGCCGACTGCCGACCCGTTGCAGCAATTGGTCGCCTGCGGCATGGCCGAAACTGTCGTTCACCGCTTTGAAACCATCCAGATCGATCCACAGCGCGGCCAGATTTTGGTTTTCCCGTTTGGCTCGCGCCAGATTTTGCGCCAGCCGCTCCCAAAACAGATTGCGATTGGGCAAACCGGTCAGCGCATCGTAATGCGCCTGATTCCAGAGTTGCTCGTCCTTGCGGCGCTGCTCGGTGTTATCTACAAAAATCATGATCGATCCCATGAACGGCTGACCGGATTTAATCAGGTTAATCCAGCGGGCGGACACCCAGAATCCAGTTCTGTTCAAGCTGAATTCAAGCTGATTGATGCCTTCATGACTGGCGTTAAGCTCCCAGACAAATTCCAGATAGTCGCGGTCTTCGAGGTGAACCAGTTCGAAAACATGGCAGCCCTGGACCTCTTCCTGACTGTAGCCGGTCAAGGCGCAGCCCACCGGATTGAGGTAGCGGCAATAGCCATAGGCATCAAGCTCGGCAATGCCGACCGGAGCGGCATTCACCAGAACCTGCACCCGGCGCTCCTTCAGCGCCAGCGCCTGATAGGCAAGCTGTAATTCCTCGGTTCGATCAGCGACCTGTTGCTCCAGGCGAGCGGCGTGGGTCTGCAAGGCGGCTTGCGCCCGGTTGCGCGCCTCCACTGCGCCGCCCAGCAACAACCCGGTCAAGGCCAAGGAGATCATCACGAATTGATATTCAAGGGCGCAATTGGGGCTGCGCAATGCCGCCAGCAGCAGCGTCAGTCCGCTATTCAGCGCCAGCGTCCCCAGCACCGCGCCGGCCAGGCCATTGCGCAAAGTGATCCAGGCCAGCGGCAGCAACAACAGTAAGGCGGCAAAGGGCGTCGCCTGACCCAGGTTCCAGTCCCACGGCATGCCGAATATCAGCAGCAGCGCCAGGATTAGCACCAGCGTCAACGCCAGCAGATCGGCGATTACCGGATGGTCTGCGGGCCAATGCGTGGCGGGTAGCCAGGTCCAGCGCCAGCGCCCCTGTTGCAAATAATTGTCAATGGCGGGCAACAGAAACAGCAGCAGCAAGGGCGCGGCGGTGATGATTTTGATGAAATCGCCAATCAGCCAGCTCCAGGCTGTCGCCTTTTCTATCTCAATCCACTTGATTAATCCCAAGGCGTTAAGGAGGATTAAATCAGCGCAGGTCGCCAGCGTCACGCCCAGCGCCGCCGCCATCAGGAACCAGGCTGTTTGGCTGGGCAGCGCCAGAAAGCGAGTTTGACCGATCCGAAGCCGCAGCGGCAGAATAACGGCGGCGTAGGCCAGGGGATGCAGCATGCTCTCGCTCAGCAGATGACTAATTGACGGCGGCGATCCCAGCCAGATAGTCGGGAGCAGTGCGCTAAACAGACTACTGAGCGCATAAAGAGAGACCCCGACCCATCCGAACGCCAGTATCCCGAAAAAACCCAAACCCGCCGGGGAATGCCACAGGCTCATCCTTGCCCCGTTCTGATCCAAAAAAGCTGCGCCATGATAAGCAATGGAATACAGCAGCAGATAACCGATGCTTAGCGCCAGTAAGCGCCGCCGCCGGGTGGTGCTGAATAAAGGCAAGGACGGCTCGGTGGTTATGGCGCGCCCAGGCCCGTTTGACTGCTGGTCGGTTTCAACGCTAGAAGGATCTGAATAGAGATCAGGGGTTTCGTTAGCAAATATCGAGGTAAAACCTGTTTGGTTATTTTTCATATTTAAGCCAGTTCAGAATGCGTTTTATGCAGGAGCGCGACTTTAATTGCGAGCATTGCGGCATGAAAACCACTCCCACTTTTCCAGCACTGGCCACACTGTTGAAAACACTGAAACGCCTGTTCATTTCGCTCATTTCTCCGTGATGAAAAAGACTTACATAAAAAGCAATCTTATTTGAGTTCTTGACATGGAACGGGCTTCCAGCCCGTTGCGCCGTTTGAAACATCAAATCCCTTTGTTCAGCGCATCCGGCGCGGGCTACGCGGGCTTTGACGAAGCGTCAGAGCGATTGGATGGCGCAAAGTCCTGGCTATATTTTGAGAAGCGTTTTTGCATCAGCTTGCGTCATCAACCAGGCCATCTTTTGACCTTAGTTCAGTGAACTGCGCCATATCAGGTTGCCATATTGCGACCTGATTTTTACCAGCCCGTTTGGCGGCGTACATTGCCAAATCGGCGTATCTGACCAAGGTTCCGGCGTCTTCGGTGTGCAGCGGATACAGGGCGATGCCAATGCTGGCGGTGATGTAGCTGACCCCGCACTTGAGAGTGAACGGCTGGGTCAGCAGGGCGGCAAGTTCAGCAGTGACCTGTTCGGCTTTTTCTATCTCGGTCATATCCGGCAGAATCACGGCAAACTCGTCGCCGCCCATTCGCGCCACGGTATCAGTATCACGCATCCGGCTATTAAGCCGACAGGCGACTTTAATCAGCAATTCGTCGCCGGCTGCATGACCCCAGTGGTCGTTGACTGATTTAAAACCATCCAGATCAATCCACAACACCGCAACCTGTTGACGCGCCCGTTTGGCCCGTCGCAGGTTTTGCATCAGTCGCTCCCAGAACAGATTGCGATTGGGCAAGCTGGTCAAGCCGTCGTAATGGGCCTGGACCCAGAGCTGTTCGTCTTTACAACGCTGTTCGGTGTTATCCACGAGGACAATGATTGAACCGGTAAATGGCGACCGGTGCTGAACAAGTGCGTCCAGTGCGCAGAAATCCAATAGCCGGTATTGCGCAACCGGAACTCAAGCCAATTAACCTTTTCATGGTTTGAATCTGTGTGCCAGACAAATTCAAAGTAGTCGAGGTCATCAGGATGAACAAATTCGGAGATATGAAGACCCTGTACGGTTTCTTCACTACAGGCGATTAAGGCGCAACCCGCCGGATTGAGATAACGGCAATAGCCTTTGGGATCGAGTTCGGCAATACCTACTGGCGCGGCATTGACTAATGCCCGCAGTCGGTGTTCCTTGTCCGCCAGCTTTTGATAAGCCAATTGCAATTCTTCGGTGCTGGCTACTACATGCTGTTCCACTTTTAGTGCATAAGCCTGTAAATCCGACTGCTCCTGATCGGAGGCTTTCGCCTTGTGGTCATGGTTACTGCCCTGTTTCACCACTATTGACTGGCGATATTGCTTGAACCATTCTGGATAAGTGACTTGATTAAAGAGATGTCCTGGGTATCCCGCTGATTTTTTTTGTTGACGCGATGGCTCCAGTTCCTTATGTAAACATTCAATCATTAACCACATGTGGAGAATCAAGTCTTCTTTCTCCGTTTCAGTGAGCTGGGTAATCTCTGGCAGTTGCTTCATGGGTTCTCCTGTGGCGATTTCTCTTAATCGCTTTTGCAGCCGTCTTAGCGGCGAAAACAGAACTTTCGCTTCGGATTCAAAAACCGTTCGGGGTGAGCCTGTCGAACCCCAATTTTTTCCGTATGAATGCCCTTCGACAGGCTCAGGGCGAACGGATGGAGCGAAAGTCCTGGAAAAAGACTACGATGATCAACGGACGGATCATGGCTCTGAAGTCAACAGGATTTTCGCTAAACCGGTACATTCGTCATACCCGCGAGCGGGTATCCACTCTTTGCAGTGGCTTGCTGGATTCCTGCTGGCGCGGGAATGACGGAAAGCGAAAATCCTGGGCAAAATGAGGCTGCTGTCTTACGGTTTTTGAGCATGAAGCAGGGCCTCTCGGTAATGGGCGCGAATCAATCCACTCATGGGCTGTGGATGACAAAAAACTGGCTTAAGCGATAGCAGATTTCATTTAGCAAAAAAAATACCAAGGATAAAAAAACAACAGCAATCCGGCTCTGGTGGGTCACTTTTAAGCTAAATAATTGAATAATAATTAAATAATATGCTCGAAGGCGCAAAAAGAATTATGGGAAAAAGACTTGATGCGGCAGCAGGATTTGCAATTTTGAAACTCCTGCTGTTCAGGGCGTTTCATTTTTAAACGGAGGGGGTCTGGCGGGATAGGAAAAAAGCATGGCAATCCGGGCGGACTTGTGGTTGGAGCCTTCTGCTGAGGCTCAACATGACAATCCTGTTCCAGTAGTTGCCTGGGTTGACGACTGAAATCCACAGGACTTTCGCTACTGGTTTAAAAACCGTTCGGGGTGAGAGCCTGTCGAACCCCGTTTTTCATCGATGAATGCCCTTCGACCGCTGAGCTTGCCGAAGCGTCAGGGCGAACGGATGGAGTGAAAGTCCTGTTGATTTCCCCTCCTTGGTTAAGGAGGGGTGGCGCAACGCGCCGGGGTGGTTCGACTCAGGAGAACTCTACTGTCCGCCACACCACTCGTTCCAGACCCAGCGCGACCACCGCAAACGCCCGCAAATCACGCAAGCGATAGCGTTCCTGTAAAGCTGCGCCATAACGCCGGGCCTGATCGGCGGCCTGATCCAGTTGGGCGGCGACCACCGGGAGAGCCATCAACTCGGCGCGGGTTTTCTCGCGCAGCGATTCACCGGTCCCGCCCAGTTCTTTCAAACTCAGGTACTTAAATTCCAGCATTAAATCCAGTGCGTGAAAGCGCCGCATGTCGGGCCGCACGATCAGGCTTAAATCCACATAGCCGCGATCCGTTTCCAGTTCCGACACCATCATGTACAGCCGGTCATTGAACAGCAGAGTAAGAAACGCGATCTTGACCAGCAGTTCGTTACTCCAGCGGTAATCCCGATTTGACAGCACTTTGAAATAGCGTTGTTCGATAAAGTCACCAAGCGGTTGTAAATCACCCGTCAGATAAAAAGCGTCGGCAAGGCTTTGAATCAAGCTCCGATCTTCATAGGTCGGCAACCATAATTCCTGCAACCGTTCCACATATAAGGAACGCGCCACCAGATTAGGGATTTGCAAAATTAACTTCCCTAACAGGCCCTGCCCGGCCAGCGTCAATACTCCAAAGTAATACAGCAGCGACGCCATCACCGGCTGATCCTTGACGGCATTCAACATATCCTGCACTCCAAACCGCCGCGCCAGTTGTGGAATGGTGACGCCCTCGCGACTCAGCGCCTCGATCAATACTGCTTCGCCATGCGGCAGCCGCGAGATATACACCAGCTTATTGCGATCCATTGCCAGATTTTCATCCAGCATTTGCCGGGGATAGTGACCATGATTTTGCAAATACTTGAGAAAGTAGAGACTGAGCGTCGGATTGTAGAGACTCTCCTTGGCCTCTTCACTGAAGCGATAACCGTTATAAAACGTGCGCATGGTGTCCAGAGCTTCGGCAGCAGACCACGAACCGCCCCCTTCCGCCATCCGGGTCAGCACCGTGGCGATTTCGGCCTCGGTGAAGCCGCACAAGTTATTAAACGCTGCTTCCAGATAGATGTTTTCGCCGACGTTATAACCACTGGTGATGTCGCTCAGGACGACGGGCGACACGCCGGTAATAAACACTCGATCCAGTCCTTGGCCACCCGCCGCCGCTTTCACCGCTTTGAACACGGTTTTTAATAAGCCTTCGCCATACAATAATGCTTCGTAATACTCCTGTTTCTGCCCCGTCATCAATACTTCATTGGCGAAATTGTCGTATTCGTCGATCAGCAGGTAGAGACGATGGCCGGAAAACTGAATCGCCATCAGCAAGGAGCCAAAGGAGTCAATCGCATCGTCTTCGCAGATGTTGACGTTGAGTTGATAACGCTCGGCGCAGCGTCGCACACATAAATTGATGTGCCGATGCAAGGCTGCTTCAATCGCTTTCATCTCGCCTTGCGCTTTCACCAGCGAGAAATCCCACTTCATAATCAAATACTGGTTATGCCGCGCCGTGGGATTGCGGCCGATGGCTAAATGCCCAAATAGCTTCTCGAATTGATCCGCCCAGCTCATGTCGTAATAGTGTTCCAGCATGGACAGCAACAGACTTTTCCCAAACCGGCGTGGGCGAATGAAGATGAGTTGCCGACCGGCTTCTTCCAGCAGGGGAATCCGGTCAGTGCGATCCTGATAAAAGTAGCCGTCCTGAATCAGGGTAGCGAAATCGCTGAGGCCATAAGGAAATTGCATGAGGGACTCCTCGGGAAAATAACGGTAGTACGATAGATAACGCACGTAGTAGCGGGCCATACCCGCGAAAGCGCAAGTCGCGGGCATGGCCCGCTACTACCTAAAACCGATGCGGAATGGATATAACCTACACCACTGATTATTCCTCAGCACAGTGTGGCTCGAAATAAAAAAGGCCGACTTAGTAGTCGGCCTTTTAATTTTCAGCGCAATGCGTTTAACGCCAGCATTCGTCGGCAGTGATTCCTGATACGGCGCCACTAATGCCTTTAACGCCGGTGCTAGTCAAAGTCAGGGTTTGGCACTTATCCTGATTTTGCTTGCCGTCACTGCGGGGAGCCGCATTGAGCGTATAGGTGTTCCGCGCTACCGCCGCCAGACTGATGTTGTAGTACTTGGTGGCGCCCTCGGATGGGGATTGGGTCAGTGACGTAGGCAATGCGATGGTTACATCAGCAGTGCCACAGGAACCCGGCGCGGCGCGGTGGTAGCAATTATTTTCGGTGTACCTTCGCTCCATCCATTGCGCGGCTTGCAACAATACGCTTTTAGCGTCGGCTCGCCGTGATTTGCGGACGCTGTCTTGATAAGACGGATAGGCAATCGCCGCCAGAACGCCGATGACCGCAACAACAATCATCAATTCGATGAGCGTAAATCCACGCCCATCTTTTCGCTCACCGATGTTCACCATCTTCATTGGCCTTCTTGCGCGGGTATTCATTATTGGAAGAACTCCAGTTGCCGCCAGGATTGCCGACCGATTTCATCGTCCGCGATGGGTACCGGAACAAGGTTTTCTGGATTCGTCGGGTCGGAAGTGGTGACATAAAGCACCGATTTACCTTGCTCAGGCGACTTCATCACATTCGGCGCCGAGGCAATGCCACCAATCTCAATGCTGGTTGGCGTCAGGCCGGTGCTGGGTTCAGTGACCGGTTTATCCTCAGGACCCAGGAAGGTTTTGCTAATGCGCTTGCCCGTCGTCGCGTCCAGAATATTGAGCCAGCTTTTGCCACCGGCCTCGCAGGGATCGGGATCCGGCAGAATGCTGGTGAAGATAAACCGGCTGCCGAGAATCAACGCATCGCTGACCACCCGTTCGCCCGCGTTCAGCGTCAGGTCCAGATACCAGCCGCGTTTAGGCTCAGTTGCGGGAGTAGTGGCTTCATCCCCCAGGTAGTTGACTGGGCGCTTGCTGGTCACGCGGTAGCTTTTTCCATCTAAAGTGAATGTCCCCGCCGAAGGCGTAGCCGTTTCATCCACGATCACTGACAGGTCGAGTCAACCGGATTGCCCGGGCAAAAGATTTGCTGTTGCAGATCAGCGCGGTCGAAACAGGCGGTGGTTGGACAGGTGTCGCTCTTCAGATTGTCCCAAATACCGTAGGCGCTTTGTGTTTGCGGGGAGGCGCTGGTAATGTCGGCATTGCCCAGATAGCGCCCGGTGCCGAACAGCACCATGTAGGTGAATTCGTCAATCCGCGTGTCATCCACCGTGCTGGGGTTCACTAGCGGATGCCGGGTGACTTGTGGCGCGGCTGTGATCGGCTGGGGATTGCCGCCAACTGGGTCTTTGGCGGTGAACAATTTGGCGCGAGTCCACTTTGTGGAATCGGTATTCCGGATATCGAACCGCCACAGGTTTCCTTCCAGGTCGCCTGCATAAATGAAGTCGGCCACGCCGTTGCCATCGCCATCAACGACCGAGGGCGTGGACAAGCCCTGGCCTTCACCGAGATCGATCTTCTTTTGAAAGTGGCGCCGCCGGTTGCGACATCAATGACGAACAGCACCGCAGTAGTGGCCGGCGTCACCGGCGTGGTCTCAGGCTTGGCGGGATTTTTGCTGTTATAGCCGTTGCCGAACACGGTTACCCACGTTCCATCACTCAGCTTGACCACTGACGGCTGACTGAAAGTCAACCCCAGATCAGGATCGGTGAACTCCCACATCACCACGCCGGCAGCATTGGCCTCAGTCAATGATCCAGAATTGGTCAGGTCGCCCGTGATGGGGTCAATCGTGCCGGGGTCGGTGACATCGAGGGCGAAATAACTGTTGCCACCCGCCCGCAACCCGCTCACCAGAACAGTGCGCCAAGCGTCGCCCACATAAACATCAATCACCGTCGGCGAGCCGTCTACATAATACTGATGCTGCTTGATATACGTCTGCTCGGTCAGCGCGTTCAGCTTGCTAAAGATCGCATTGGGCACATAGGCGAACACCTCTTTGCCGGTTTTGGCGTCGAAGCCATGCAGCATCCCGTCATTGGCTCCGATGTAGACCATCGGCCGCCGATTCTTGTAGGTGTTGGCAAAGGTGCTATAGCCGCTGAAGGTGTAGCCCGCATCCGGCCGACCGACATAAAACGGGTTGGAGTTGACAATATCGCCGAGGACATTGCGCGTGGCGCTGATCGTGCGCGAGCGGTACAGATTACCTGCTGGCTCTTCATTAGCCGCATCGCCGCGCAGCCAGTTGAGCCGCGCTTCACCTTTGCTGTCGCTGCCATTCAATGCCGCAGTCTGGGTCAAATGCAGATCCAGCGCACTGGCTTCGGCCCCCGGCCAGCGGAACGGAATGCCATCGCTGCCCGGCTTATAGGTGATGATCTGGCGGCCAGTATTGAAATTTTGCCCATTCAATTGGGTTGATGCGTCCCACACTTCAGTTCCCGGTGCGCCGCTAATGGGATTCACCTCCAATGCCCGCAGTTCGCCGGTCCAGTCGCCACTTTCAAAACGAGCCTGATAAATCCGCCCCCCCGCAATCAGCGAACTGGAGTTGACCGCCACCGCAGCAGCGGAACTGGTGCGCTTGATAATCTCATTGAAAGTTGCGCTCAACTGTTCCTTGAGCTTGCCCGCGTTGGTCACCAGAAAATAGGTGTCAGGTTTGCCATCATTGTTCTTGTCCCACTCCGGCTTCAGATTTGGCTTGTTGTCGCCATCAGTGTCTATAAATCCGCCCCACTTGGCTGCATACCACAGCGGATCATGCGGAATGAAGGTGGCGCCAACCGTGCCAGTGGTAGCCGGTGAGAAAATGCGAGTGGTGATTTTCGGCAAGGTAACGCCATCTGCCCAAGTACCGGTGCCGCTATCGGGAGCGGGTGGAGTGCCGGTAAATTCGGGCGGGGTGTCCAGGAAATAGTTCACGTCACTACCGGGGTCGCCAGAATTACCTGCTGCGTTCCAATCGCGAACTTCCATATAGACGCCATCTTTAGTGGTGCCGGAGATGACATAGCCGATGTGATGCAGAACGCCACCGGCTTCATAGTTGGAAACCAGATTCACCTCGAGTTGATCGGACGCATTAACCTTCATGGTGTAGGTCACAATCGCATCCATGTCGTGATCGGAGCCGTATTCGGAATCTTCATAATTGATGGCGAACTTGATGTACGGCCGCCCGCCATTGCACGCTTGTCCCGCGCTGTCTGCCGGAACCGTGGATGGACAGTTGGCGCCAGAGTTGCCCGCTCCGGTATTGGCAATAGCCTCGATGAAGAAATCCACAATCGTGTTGGTCGGCTGGAAATCCCCCTTCGCAGCACTGATCTTGGAGTCCTGCTTCACCGATTTGGCAAAAGGCACCACTGTGATGATCTTCTTGTTGGCATCCGTGTAGTTTGGCACCGGGATCGCGATGGTCGGCAACGGCGAAGACAGGGAGATGCCAAAGGTGTCTGTTTTGACCACATGCGACACACCTGGCGATGGGACGATAGTACGAACGCCAGTGACTTTGCCGAAATGGGCCACGCTGGCGGCGTAATAGCTGCCCTCACGAGTGGGTTCTTCCGGGGCCAGACCGCGAATGTTGCCAAAGCTGGTGACCGTTTTTGGTGTTGGCGCCGTGTCGTAGGTGGGGTCGTTGGAATTGGACTGGCCGATAAAGATGTTCTTGGAACCGCCCAGCTCACCGTTCCAGATGGTCTGACCCAGCGTTGTGACATTCAAGCTGCCAATGTCGCTGGTGAGGCCGCTGCTGCCAAAGCTCGCTCCCGGCAATTGATCCGAGTCAAACGAGGGCGCATCGGCGATCACTATCTCAAATGGCTTGGAGCAATAGGGATAGCCGCCAGCCGTAGTGCGGTAGGGATCGACCCATGCGGGCTTGGGCAAAGCCAGCTTGTCCGCATCAACAAACCAGCTAAATTCATCGGTAAAGTCGTAATCTGACGTCGTGCTGGTCTTCCCGGCGAAATAGCGCAGACCCTCGTACATCATCTCGGCGACCGGATTGCCCCACATGGCGCAACGACCTTCCTTCATCGCCGTCACCATCGGAACGCCACACTTGTTTTTGTCAGGGCCATCGTTGTAGTAATAGTCTCCCTGAAAGCCGACAATCCGCATCTTGCTGATCGCATCAACAATGCTGCCGGTGGTGGCGGGCACGACAAACTGACCGGTATTCGCATTCACTTCATCGGTGAAAGATCCCACATTCTTGCGCAGGACGCCGCCCGACAGATTGTTTTTGAAGGAACCGGTCAGCAGGCCAAAAGCCATGCGATCCGTTTCGCCATACTCGTGCAACAGACCTGTCGGCTTGTAAACCGTCGGACTGCCTTCTGGATAACCCTTGCATTCCGGTTCCAGCAGGCCACTGACGCACGCCTTGACCCGAACCTGGTAATCCGTTCTTACTGAGGCGGGAACCGTACGTTCCCACTTTAAATAGTATTCGCTGGTTCCGTTGCCTTGTTCATGGCGGAATCGAATGGAGTGCGTTCCGGCCGTTAAAGTCACTGAACCCCAGTTGTCATTGCAGTTGCACTTGGAATGACCACCGTAATAGGAGGCTACCACAGTGCCATTGATAGTCAGATCAACGGCATCGTTTCCATCCACCGAGAATTTGTAGGTTCCGGTGGTGGGAATGGTGATTTGTCCGTCGAATATCGTGAGGTAATTAATATCAGCACAGTCATTAGTCCCATTGAAAGGATTGCCGCTGCCATTAATGGTGGAAACGGATTGGGAACCACACCGATTGGCAGTGGTCGCAAAATTAGTGACCAGCGTATTAAACTCACTGGCGCTATTCGGATTGCTTCCCGTCTTTTTATAAGTCGTCTGGGTGAGCGAGAGATAGGCGCTGGGTACGATCTCCCACGATGAGCTTCCAGCAGTCTCGCAATTGGTTGACTGGTTAATACACTTGTCACCTGCTACCGGACGCTCAATCGCCACCCAGTTCCAGATTCGGTAGTTACTGTTGGTCAGCACCCGCAATAGGCTCTTTTGGTCGCTGTCATTTTTCAGCGTGACATTGGCGAATAGATGCCGGGTTCCGGTAGCCGGCAAATTGAGCGGAGCATACTCCCGAATATCGTAACCATCGCGGGCAATGCTTTCGTATTCCTTGCCCCAACTGTGGGCGTCCTGGGGAATGCGCGCCCGCTCCAGAATGGTTGCGCTGGCGGTGTCGGATACGCGATAACCGCCGTACAACACCCGCCGCAACGCATCAATCCGGGAAGTCGTCAGGTAATTGAGAAAATCGCCGCTCCAAGAATTCGAGCATTTTTTGTTTGTGGCGGGGGAAATCGGGGTAAAGACGGTAACACCGGGAAGACCGGCGTTGCTGTAGCATTTATACGAGTCGAAATAGCCAAAATAATTGAGCGGCTTATTATCCTGGGTCAAATTCGGCTTATAGCCCACATCAATCTCGCCATCCTGATTCAGATCAGAGGCGTCGTTATAGGCTTCGTAATACAGCTTGTGATCCCGCCCCATCACCAGCAATGATAAAGGCTTGCCGCCGCCGCCAACAAACAGGGGCTGATTGGCAATGTCCACCGTGGCCTGCGCCACTGGCGCGAGGATTGTCAGCAGACCCAAAAACAGGCTCGCTAATCCCCACCGATATTTGCTACTTCGACAGTGATACATGATAGATCTCCTGAAACAGGTTCATCAGTTTGTCCAGATAAGTTGGGTTGGAAATTTACTTGCCATAGACGGATTGCAACATAATCCGGGCGATGGGTTCATTGGCGTCAGTCATCGCAATCCCATAACCTTGAGTCGTCACTCGAAAATAGGTCGTAACCGCCGGTTTAGCTTTGCCAATAACCAGTGATCCCAGCGATCCCAAGTATTCGAGAATGTAGCGCGGTTGTCTTGAGACGCTGGGTAAATCAGGCGGCGCACTACCATTAATCTCAGTGTGCTGGCCGTATTCCCGATACGGTAGCGGATTCGTGCCAGGCACCCCGGTTGCGCTCCAGTTAATCGCCAACCACCGTGGCGGATCAGTCAATACCGTTACGGGCAAGCACAGCCCGTCAAAATCACGATTGGTGGCGTTGCCCAATCCACAATCGGCCGTAAAATTGGTTTTATCGTAGTCAATGGCGCGAGTTAATCCCTGAGTAGCGGGGTCTTTATTGCGCAGATCCTGTTCGCCATCCAACAAACCACTCTCTGCTGCCTGGAAAGCATTATTCAAATCCCGCGAATTGCCCGCCATTCTTTCTTCCATAATAGTCGTGCGCATCCCTGCCGTGCCAATGATCATCATCAGCAACAAGATAATCAGGCCGGTAATCAAGGCGCTGCCGGTCTGGCGCTTTTTGGTCGCTGGTCTATGATGGTTGCCCATAATCTAATCCTTCAAACCCGGTTGCGTAGAGCAATAGTGGTAGTGAACACCCGGCGCAAGCGCCGATCAGTGGGTGTAGTCGACGCCCCATTGAACGTATAGGGCTGCGCGGATTCGACCAGATTATTATCGGACGTGCGCAATAACAACGTGATACGAACACTGACTACCCTATTCCAGTCGCCACTACTCGCAATGGTGGCCCCAGAAACATAACGGTCAGCCACACCCATTAAATCGCTATCCGTATTTTCACCGTAGAGAACTTGCACACTTTCCACATCTTCAACAATGGTCTGAGTGGCATTGGCGGTTTGGCATTGCAGCATGTTGTTACTGATTTTGAGCGTATTGCTGGAAGTAACAGGAGCGCCTGGGGAGCTAACCACCAGCGCATTCAGACAATCCCGCACCTCTCCCTGGCCGGTGTTTTCTCCCTCAAAAATCACTGTAAGAATTTCGCCATTACTGGTCTTGGCTTCAATCGGAAAAACATTAAACTTATTTTCAAATTCCTCTGCCAGTCTGATCGTTTCGTTTGAGCGATAACCCGCAAGCCGGATAAAACGGCTCAGATAATCAATCGCGTAGCGGCCATTCTCCTGAACGCGGGACAGGTTCTCCTGCACCCGAGCGGATTGGCGCGTGATAATAAACAATTGCAGCAACCCCGCTAATAAAAACATGCTGATGACGAGCGCCACCATAATTTCTATCAGCGTCAATCCATACTGACGATTACGGCAAGTCAGGGTCTTCATGGGCGGAAACTCGTGGTAAATAGTTGCACACTGTCTGGATTACTATTGTCATCATTCCACCAGATTTTGATGACATACAGGGCGGATCGGGGATTGCCAACTCCTGCGTTATCACATTTCGCATCTGCCGACGTTGCAACAGGATCATCTTCAGGCGTGCCATCAATGCACACGATGCCCACTCCATTAGGTAATATATCGGCAATCGCGGTATTCCACTCGTACAGATCATTGAGCGCCATATCCTGCGCACCGCAACCTTGAGTCGCTTTGCAGTTCACTTTTACATCCCCAGCCGAGTCCGCCTTTATAGGCTTGTGATAATCACCCGCCTGAACCCCACTGATATTTGCTCTCATGCGATCAATTAGATCATAAGACTGGATCGTTGCCTGAGTGCGCATATAGGCGCTATGGCTGGTACGCAATCCAACCACCTGCAAACCAGCCAGACTTAGTAAACCGACGGATAACACAATCAGCGTTACTAAAACCTCAAGCAAGGTAAAGCCATGACAACAAACAGCCGCTTGGCGATAGTTAAAAATCTGTTTCTTCACGGGCATGTGTCTCCAGTCTCTTTCTCTCTGACTCTTACGCGACCGGTACTGTTGATCACAATAAAGCGGGCCTTATCGACGCCTCGGCTATCACATAACTGGAAGGTTCCCGTGCCTAAACCGGTGTTGCCTTCACTGACGCCGTTGGGAAGATAAGCAACCCACTGAGTAAGATTAGTGACCGTGCGCAATGTGAAATTATTCAGCGCGCCTTGCGCCTTCAGCAGTTGTTCGTTATCGGGCGAAGCAGGATCAAAAGCGCCATTCCGATTCCGATCAATAAAAACCAGCCAGCCAGCTTCCCAAATCCCGGTAGTGTCGGCAGCACAGGTAGCGCCATCTGAACTACGACAAATCACTATTCTGGAACCGGTTTTGACCGCTTCAGAACGCGCCAGACCAAGAACGCCAACAAACTCATTCACTTGGGCTACGCGGCTGCTATTCAGGATAGCCTCTCGAAGCGGCTGTGTTCCAACAGCCATCACTATCGCTACTATGGCTACGGTGATCATCAATTCCAACAGGGTAAAACCTTGCTGTTTCATAGCCGCCTCTTAACATAAATGGGATCGGAGAGTTCCGACACGCCAAGTATAACTGTAGCAGGGCATCCTGCCCGTTGACCGCACAACCGGATGAAATCCTGTTCTACGCCAACAACCCAAATAAGATGGCTATATATCAAACCAGTTCTGCCTGTTGGCAATTCACCACAAGACCAGTGGTAGCTGGATGCAGATTAACGGTTTTGCCGCGCCTGCCACCATTCAGGATGGACAGGTAAAAACTTCGGTGCGGATTCGTCCGCCGCTACTCAATACCACCTTCCGACCAATTGGAGGCT
Organism: Synechococcaceae cyanobacterium SM1_2_3; assembly: GCA_012031845.1. Taxonomy (GTDB): domain Bacteria; phylum Pseudomonadota; class Gammaproteobacteria; order Competibacterales; family Competibacteraceae; genus Contendibacter. Next base: position 300 of record JAAUTD010000052.1, on the reverse strand, counting down.
CGCACGCCGTCAGCGTCCCGGCCTGAAAACCGCCAGCAATCAACCGCGCCACGCCCATCGCGTCATACGACACATAATTAGCAACCGTAGAGTTGCCGGTCAGCCGCAACTTTGCGGCCCGGCGCCGCTTCAAAAACCCGCACCAGCCGTTCCCGCGCATTGTTCACATCCCGCACCGCCAGCGGTGTTTCATCCACAAACACAATCCAGCCCTGCTGATAACCGCCGGTCGCAATACAAGTCGCGCCATCGGCGCTTTTGCACAGCGTCACCCGCGATCCGGCCCTGATTGCTTCACTG
>JAAUTD010000405.1 GCA_012031845.1 Synechococcaceae cyanobacterium SM1_2_3 | reverse complement strand
GCCGTTCGGTGGAGCCTGTCGAACCCCGTTTTTTACCGATGAACGCCCTTCGACAGGCTCAGGGCGAACGGATGGAGTGAAAGCTCTGAACTTATTGATGAACCAAGCAGAAATAAACCGGCTAGTCAGCATTGCGCCGATGCTGGACTGGACTGATCGGCATTGCCGCTATTTCCTGCGGTTGCTGAGCCGCCACGTCGCGCTTTATACCGAGATGGTGACCACCGGCGCGGCGCTGCACGGCGACCGTGAACGCCTGCTGGCTTACGATCCCGCCGAGCATCCACTGGCGTTGCAACTGGGCGGCAGCGATCCGGCGGATTTGGCCCGCTGCGCCGCTATCGCCGCCGATTTTGGCTATGACGAGATCAATCTCAATGTCGGCTGTCCCAGCGACCGGGTGCAGTCGGGCCGGTTTGGGGCCTGTTTAATGGCGGAACCGGATTTGGTGGCCGAATGCGTGGCGGCGATGCGAGCAGCGGTAGCGTTGCCGGTCACGGTCAAAACCCGCATCGGCATTGATGACCGCGATTCTTACGCAGAACTGGTGGATTTTGTCGGCACGGTTGCAGCGGGCGGCTGTGGAATCTTCATCATCCATGCCCGCAAGGCGTGGCTCAGTGGCCTCAGCCCTCGACAAAACCGGGAAATTCCGCCCTTGCGCTATGACGTGGCGCAGCAGTTGAAGCGGGATTTTCCACATCTGACGATCATTCTGAATGGCGGTTTGCGCAATCTGGATCAAATCGCGGCGCAACTCACCCAAGTGGATGGCGTAATGATTGGCCGGGCCGCTTATGAAAATCCGTACCTGCTGGCCGAAATTGAGCAGCGGTTTTTCGGATCAGGCGAATCTTTGCCGAGCCGTCATGCGGTGATTCAGGCGTTATTGCCGTATGTGGAGCGTCAGTTGCGGCGGGGAGTCCGCTTGCACAGCATGACCCGGCATCTGCTGGGGCTGTTTCAGGGGATGCCCGGCGCACGAGCCTGGCGGCGCGCGCTCAGCGAACACGCGCATCAGGACGGCGCGGGGATTGCGGTGCTGGAAGCGGCGTTGCGGCAGGCGCCGGAATCATCGGCATCGCCGTGTGCGACGGACTGCGCAATCTGTACTCGGTGATCAAGGACATCGATGCGCATATCCGCTTCGCCTTCCTGACCGGCGTGAGCAAAGTCAGCAAGGTCAGCCTGTTTTCCGGGCTGAACAACCTGTACGACATCACGGTGTCCCGCGCCCACTCGGCGATCTGCGGTTACACCGATGCCGATGTGGATACGGTATTCGCCCTGGAACTGGCCGGACTGGATCGGATGCGCATCCGCCAGTGGTACAACGGCGACAACTGGACGGGCGAGGCCGTTTATAACCCCTTCGACCTGCTGCTGTTTCAGGAGCGCCAGTTCCGCGCCTGGTGGTTCGAGACCGGTACGCCCACCTTCCTGATTGACCTTATGGATGAATCGAAAGCGATGAGGACTACAACTTGTGCGATTCCGGCGTAAACCCGCGTTCCCGATACTGCTTGAACCGTTCTCGCGATTGCGCCAGCACGCCGGGACGCTGATCGACCAGTTCCACCACCCGTTCAAACTGCTCAAAAGATTCGGGCAATCCATCGGTGCAGTTAATCAGCACTTGCGCATTACTCTCGGCAGGGAGAACTGTGCCGATCAGCACCGGCGAACCTTCCGATCCCGCCAGCAGTGGATAACGCTCATGCGGCACAAAACTGTCCTGACGAAAGGTCCAGAGCAAATCATCCAGCGTCGCCGCCTGCGCTTCGGACGCCGCCAGCAGATAAACGCCAAGGCCCAGGCTGTACGCCTTATCGGCCAGCCGACAGGCCAGGAGCGACCGGCCATTCTCCGCCGCATCGGGCAGCACATAGAAATCAATGCGCGGCACGTCCATCCTCCCGCCCGTTCTCCCGGTCGCTCTCCGCGACTCGATCCAGCAGATATTGCGTCAGCAGCGGCACGGGTCGCCCGGTCGCGCCCTTGGCTTTGCCGGTTTTCCAGGCGGTGCCGGCAATATCCAGATGCGCCCAATGAAACTTCTTGGCGAAGCGTGACAGGAAACAGGCGGCGGTAATCGCGCCGCCATCCCGATTGCCGCCCACATTCGCCATATCAGCGAAATTGCTGTCCAGCGCCTCCTGATACTCTTCCCACAGCGGCAGTTCCCACACTCGATCCCCGGACGTCTGACCGGCCGCTTGCAGCGCATGAGCAAGCGGCGGATGGTTGCTGAACAGGCCATGTGGATGGCGGCCCAGCGCCACAATGCAGGCTCCGGTCAGCGTGGCGATATCAATCACCGCCGCTGGTTCGTCGCGCTCGGCATAAGTCATCGCATCGCACAGAATCAGGCGGCCTTCGGCGTCGGTGTTAAGAATTTCAATGGTCTGGCCGGACAGGCTGGTGACAATATCCCCCGGACGAGTGGCGCGACCGCCCGGCATGTTCTCCACCGCCGGAATCAGCCCGATCAGGTTCAGCGGCAGTTGCAATTCGGCGCAAGCCCGCAGCGTACCCAGCACGCTGGCCGCGCCGCACATGTCATATTTCATCTCATCCATGCCCTCGCCGGGCTTGAGCGAGATGCCCCCAGAATCAAAGGTCACGCCTTTGCCAATCAGCGCCAGCGGTTTACGCCCGGCTAAACCCTGCCGATAATCCAGCCGGATCAGCTTGGCCGGTTGGGCGCTGCCTCGACTTACCGCCAGCAGCGACCCCATTCCCAGCCGCTCCATATCCGCTTCTTCCAGCACCTCGACCCGCAGCGCCGGAAATTCGCCAGCCAGCGCCTGGGCCTGTTCAGCAAGATAAGAGGGCGTACAAAAATTCGGCGGCTGGTTGCCCAAATCCTTGGCCAGCCTGACGCCAGCGGCAATCGCCATGCCCTCGCGCACCGCCTGTTCACCGCCGGGCAGTTCGCGCCGTCCGGGCACGCTGAGTATAATTTTGCGCAACAGGCGGCGCGGGGTATCCTTCCGGCTCTTGAGCGCGTCAAAGCGATAACGCGCCGCCTCGACCGCTTCAACGATCTGGCGGATTTTCCAGTCGGTTTCGCGGCTCTTGACCGCCAAATCGGTCAGATACACCACCGCTTCAGTCGCGCCGGTCTCATTCAGCGCGGTGGCGGCATGACTGGCGAATCTGGCTGGAACGCGCCGCTTCATCCACGTTCGCGCTCCTTGCCAAGCCAGCCGATCAGCAACACCCGCT
>JAAUTD010000404.1 GCA_012031845.1 Synechococcaceae cyanobacterium SM1_2_3 | reverse complement strand
AGGATGCGCTGACCGTAGGGGAAGCGCATCTTTCTAACGTAAAAAAAGACCCGGCCAAATCACTAACCGGGCTTTCTGTTTTATCCAATACCGCCATTGATCAGGACTGGCGCTTGCCCCATCGCGGCCCACTCAAAATGCTGCTGGATCGTCCGCAACGCCCGTCCGCCTTTCCAGGAGTCCGCGCCGGACGCTATTGGACCGCCTCGCCGCAGGGTCAACCGCGTTATGCGTGGTTTGTGGATTTTGACACCGGCCAGACCGGATATCTCAGCAAACAAGTCCGCCTGATGCGCAACGGCAGACTTGAACCGGCGCTTTCTGATGCCTGACCCGGCGATAGTCGCCCATCGCCCTCTCCGTCATCTACCGGCGCAGCGCGTCCAACAGGTCATGCACGGCGCGGGTCATGGAGTCCAAGGCGTCCGCCGGTGCGGTCATCGGCTGATCGCCTACTTCCCAGTATTCGACTCTCGCCGCATCGGCGGGAAAGTCTCGCGCCACCATCGGCTGATGCTCGATGCGACTGAGGGCGATGATGCGCTGCGCCTTCGCCCAATCTTCCGGCTGCACCGAGCGCGGATCGCGCACGGTGGCCCCAAGATTCACCCCCAGCGCCGCCAAGTGTTGCCGGGTGTAGAGCGACAGCGGGCCGGGATTGCGAAACACCGTAATGTCCGGCGCCAGTCCGCGTGAATCGGCCCGCCACGCCAACGAATGGGCGTGCGCCAAGTGGTTAAAGTATTCCTCGCAAAAACGGCTGCGATAGTAGTTGCCGGTACAGAGGAAAAGCAGCGTGTTCATCAGTGCAAGCGCCGTCGCGGGTGGTGTGGTTACGGCGTTTTTTACCACGAACCGGGGGCTGACGGCAGCAGCGTAGGGCAAACCGGACGTTCTCGATGTCATCCTGAGCTTGACGGCTGCGCCCGCTGGCCCTATTGTTAGAGTACAAATGTACCCTGACGACGGTTGCCGATGCCCAAGTTACCCGACGATGCCGCTTATCTGGCCCGCTTGCAGGACTATTACGCCCGCTGGCGCAGTCTGCCGTCCTATGAACCGCTACAAGCCGTGCTAGGGCTGGCTTCGCGCTCGGCGGTCGCCAAAGTGTTACGCCGTTTGCAGGCCGCGGGCTTTCTGGATCGCACGCCTGACCAGCGCTGGATTCCCGCAGCGCGGTTTTCGAGCGGCCCCACGCCGATGCGCCGGTCCCCGCCGGTATCCCGCTGGCGACCGCCGACAGTGGCGACGCCCAATCCATTGATGCCTGGCTGGTGCGCCATCCGTCACGCACCGTGCTGATTCCGGTCACCGGCGATTCGATGATTGACGCGGGCATTCATGACGGCGACCGCGTGGTGGTCGAGCGCGACACCCCGGCCCGGCCCGGCGATGTGGTAGTCGCCGTGATTGACGGCGAATTCACCCTGAAAACCCTCGCGGAGGAAGGCGGCGAAGCCGTCCTGCAACCCGCCAATCCCGCCTATCCGACCCTCCGCCCCGGGGAACGCTTGAGCCTTTTCGGGGTGGTGGTCGGCTTGATTCGCACCTATCGGAGATAAGCGCATGTCCGCCGCTGTGATCGAACTCGCCCGCACTTCACTGTCCCGCGCCCCAAAGCGCGATCTCCTCCCCTCCGATCCGTGGGCGCATCCACCCGCTCCCGCGAGCGGCTGGCCGTTGCTGGCCACGCCGGTGCCGGCCGGATTCCCTTCGCCCGCTGACGATGAGGTGGAACAGCGGCTCAGTCTCGACGAACACCTGATTCGCAACGCCGCCGCCACCTTTCTGGTGCGGGTGCAGGGCGATTCAATGACCGCTGCGGGCATTCACGATGGCGATCTGCTGGTGGTAGATCGATCCGCGCCGCCCACCGACGGCAGTATCGTGGTGGCGGTCATAGACGGGGCCTTTGCCCTCAAGCAGATACGCCGGGATGCCCGCGGACGGCTGGCGCTGGCCGCCGCTGATGCCGATGCGTCGCCGATCCCGCTCAGCGATCCGGAGCTGAGCCTGTGGGGCGTCGCCCGCTGGGCCATTCACCGACTCTGGCCCGAACGGCGGGCCGCCTGATGGATACCAATTGGCCGGTTCTGCGTGCTGCAAGACCCACAGGGCGCGACCTTCAACGCCATCACCTATCTGAAGCGGTGATGCACGGCCCTGTCATCCGCTGACCTGGACAGGGACAGCCGCCATCAGCGCCGCTCCCTCGTTGCGGGGATGATTAACCGCCGGGCCGACCGGCCATGCCCGCATCCGCTCAGCCGGGTAGGATCGCAACAACGGCGTGAGTGGTATACCACGCGCTGGGAAGACGTGCCGATAGTCAGCGCCAGGGATTGTTAAGCGCCGCGATAGAATGCGATAGAAATTGAGCGGCTCCCTGGGTGTTATGGCCGTGATGATGACCAAGCCCGGAACCTTGAAGGTTTCGGGCCTTTTTCGTGGGCAATAAAGAACAGCGGCAAGCAAAATCGGGAAAGTCGCAGGCAAATTCAATACCCGACTCCTTTGCTGCGGATTTCAAAATTGACAGGGCTGTTTTCAAATTTGGAAATTTTTGGAATGGTTGCAGAGAACAATTTTTGTAAGCGCCTGTTATAGCGAGATTTGTTATTTATTAATGACTTTGGCAAAGAAAGTGCTTATTGCTTAGCAGCACAACCGCTGTGAAATACGCCGGTTTTGGGCGGGATGTCGGGTTTCAAGCCCATCCTGATGAGGCGTCCGTTATTCGTCATAACAAATGACACAATAAAGGATTGCGTGAGGGATTAAAAAGCTGAAATAACCAAAGGGCTAGATGCTCGGTCTCTGAAAGATAACCGTAGTCTTAAATAATCCGCTTTATTGGTGGATGATGTTTTTTTCTTGAAAGATAATGAATTAACTAATAATAATTTTTGCGGGTTTAGACAATAGAATTTGTTGATTTATTCATGGGTAATCGGTGAAAATCGAAATGAGCCTTATCGAGTTGCTGATGAAGCGATGAGATAGTGGCTGGATTGAGGTGGTTATAGTGGTTGCAGATTACACGGCAGGGTAGCAGCAGGGCGAAAACGGCATCCGCAGATATTTAGGCGTTCTAAATCGGCTTTCATGAAGCGAATTTCTGATTTAGGCCGCATGTATGGCTTGGGATGTCACCGACTAATTCTAGTTCATCGGCGCTTCGCGCCGATGAACGGGGGTGCGAGTTGAGCGAACTCGGCGTGGCCCGCGCGAAGC
>JAAUTD010000403.1 GCA_012031845.1 Synechococcaceae cyanobacterium SM1_2_3 | reverse complement strand
ATTGTTTTACAGCGGCAATGCCATTTCTCAACACATTTTCAGCCGCAACAGTCGCGGGCATGGCCCACTTCTACCTAAAACCTGGCAACGGCTGTAGGAGCGGGCCATGCCCGCGCCATAACTTCACGGCAGTGGCGCCATCTCAACCGGAACCGGAACCACCAGGGGCCGTTGCGAACCGGGCTGCGCCAGCACTCGCGCCGTCATGGCGAAGACGCGCTTGATCAGTGCTGGCTGCAACACAGCGGCGGGCGCATCCAGCGCGACCAGTCGCCCATCCTTCAACACGGCGATCCGGTCAGCGTAAGCGGCGGCCAGATTGAGATCGTGCAACACCGCCAGCACCCCGACTCCGTGACCGGCAAAACACCGGGCCAGTCATCCAGCAACCAGGCAACCTTTGCTGCTTCATCCGGCCTGCTGAAACATGTTTTGTCGCCGGATAGTAGTCGCCTTGCCGAATCCGTGATGGTTCAACAGCGTCTCCCGTTGCAGCCACGCGCTGAACTCGGCAGCGGGCAACGGTCGGCTGAACCAGTAGCCCTGGGCCAGATCGCAGCCCTGGTCGAGCAGAATCCGCCGCTGCTCATCGGTCTCCACCCCTTCGGCGATCACCTTGAGTCCCAGGCCGTGGCCCAGGGTGACAATGGTGGCGGCCAGAATCCGATCATCGGGATCACTGACCAGATCGCGCACAAAACTCTGGTCAATTTTCAGCGCGATGAGCGGCAGCCGCTTGAGATAGCTCAGGCTGGAATAGCCGGTGCCGAAGTCATCAATCGCCAATCCCACCCCCTGTTGCGCCAGCGCCAGCAGCGTCTCCGCCGTCTGCGGGCCAGTCTCCAGCAGGCTGGATTCGGTCAACTCCAGCTCCAGCGCCTGCGGCGGCAGACCATGCGCCGTGAGCAGATTCTGAATCCTTCCCACCAAACCGATGTCGCGAAAATGGCGGGCGGCCAGATTGACCGCGATAGTCAAGTGCGGCAGCCCCGCGTTGCGCCAGGCCACCAGTTGCCGACAGACTTCGGCCAGCATCCAGTCGCCGATTTCAACGATTAAATCGCTGGCTTCAGCCAAGGGAATAAAGCGATCCGGGGCCAAGAGACCGTGGTCGGGATGCAGCCAACGCACCAAAGCCTCGGCTCCCACCGGCTGGCTATCGCTCAATCGCACCTTGGGCTGGTAAAAAGCGCGCAACTGACCGGCGGCAATGGCGTGGCGCAGTTCCGACTCCAGCATCAGCCGTTCCAGGGTATCGCCGTTCATTTCGCGGGAATAAAACGCCCGGGTGTTGCGCCCGTCCTGTTTGGCCTGATACAGGGCGGCATCCGCATTTTTCAGCAGGTCGGTAAAATCGGCCCCATCCTGCGGATAGATCGCGATGCCGATGGACACGGTGACCCGCAACTCATGATCCGTCAGCGGGAACGGCTGACGAAACGCCGCCAGCACCTTGTCCGCGACCTTCAATGCGCCCCGTTCATCGGCTTCCGGCAGCAGCAACACGAATTCATCGCCGCCCAGTCGGCAAACCGTGTCGGTCTCCCGCGCCTGCTGTTGAAGCCGCGACGCCACTTGCACCAGTAGCGCGTCGCCTTCGGCGTGGCCGAGCGAGTCGTTGACATCCTTGAAGTGATCCATGTCGAGAAACAGCACGGCCACTTGGGTCCGCCGCCGCGCCGCTACCCCCAGCGCCCGTTCCGCCCGCTGATTCAGCAGCGCCCGGTTGGGCAGATCGGTCAGCACGTCGTAATACGCCAGATGCTCGATGCGCTGTTCAGTCCGCTTGCGCTCGGTAATGTCGTGCATGACAAACAGCACACAGGGATCGCTGTTGATCATGATGGGGCGGGCGGAGAACTGGCCGGGCCGCAAAGCGCCGTCGCGCCGCCGGAAGGTAAATTCCCGATACAGCACTTCGCCGCGTGACCGCAGCTCGTTCAACATCCGCGCCTGGTCGGCCTGATCCGGCCAAAACCGTAAATCCAGGGTGGTGCGGCCCATCGCTTCGGTTCGGCTATAGCCGTGATCGCTTCAAAACCGGGATTGACTTCGAGCAGCAATCCATCCTGCTGACGCCAGATCACCATCATGTCGGGGGTGCTCATGAATACATTGGTGAAGCGTTCTTCGGACTGGCGCAGCGCCTGCTCGGCCCGCAGACGTTCCGTAACATCGGCGAAGGCTACCGCAACAACGCTGCGCATGGTCTGAAAGGCGACAATCTCAAAAACCCCATTGATGCGCGGGTCCCGATATTCCACCGCTTCCGAGCGATGCACTCCACCTTCACAGGCCAGTCGGCGGTAGATTTTGGGCAATCCGCTCCGGTTCAGGGTCGGAAAGATCTGTTCCAGGGTTTGTCCCAGACATTCGGCATGGCGGCGCTGCAAAATCACATCCGCCGCCGGGTTGGCGCTGGTCAGCACCAACCGGGTATTCGCCTCCAGCCGATAGAGGTGAAAACCCAGCGGCGCGTTTTTCAGGATATTGCGAAATTGATGTTCGCTTTCCAGCAAGGCCACCTTGCCCGCCGCGACAATGGCCTGGGTTCGCAGGTGTTGCGCGATCAAGGTTGACAGGTACAAGGCCAGCAGCAGGGTGATGGTTCCGCCCGCCAGGGGCAACGCTGCATCGCCGGGAGCCATCAGCCCGCGCTGCTGCAATTCCCAGGACAGACCGACCGTGACCATCAGCCCGACGCCGACCGTCAGGCCCGCCGCGCCCCAAGCCGCGCCGGTTGCCGTAATTTCTTCATTCCGAATCCGGGTGGATAGCCAGGCGCCGCCCAATAGCAGCGCCAGCGCCGCCAACCCCAGGGCGCTGACCAGGGGGCCGATGGATTCCTTATCCGCGAGCGGAATGCCCTGCATGATCGAACTACGGCGGGGAGCGGCCTTGCCGGGTTGCTCCATGACCGGCGCGGACGTATCGGACTGCGACGCAACCGGCAACTCCGTTTCGGCGGGACGAGGCATGGCGGCTTCGGCGGCCTGAGCCATTGGCCCCTTGATCATCCACAGCAGCATCAAGACGGCGAAAACACGGGTCATGGCTCCTATCCAGGTGCGATTGCAGAGATTCATCATTAACCATTCAACTCATAAAAAGGATTGTTTTACAGCGGCAATGCCATTTCTCAACACATTTTCAGCCGCAACAGTCGCGGGCATGGCCCACTTCTACCTAAAACCTGGCAACGGCTGTAGGAGCGGGCCATGCCCGCGCCATAACTTCAC
>JAAUTD010000402.1 GCA_012031845.1 Synechococcaceae cyanobacterium SM1_2_3 | reverse complement strand
GAAGGGCGTTCATGGGTAAAAATCGGGGTTCGACAGGCTTACCCCGAACGATTTTTGAGATCGAAGCGAAAGCCCTGAGTATGTCGGTCGGCGCGTTGGGAATCCAAGAGTGGTTAGGTTCAGTTCAGGGTTTTGATCATAGCACCCGATCACCCGGAAACCGGGTTTATAGGCAACTGCTATCTCTCTGATAAGAACAATTCATTTCATTTAAACCCTTGCGTCCCTTAGTGTTATTCAGGCCGTTAGCGAACTTTCGCCCGGTCAATTTTCCCAAAGAGGACGCCATCATGACCATGAAAAACCTGACCACGAATGCCGGTTGTCCCGTCGCCGACAACCAGAACGTCATGACCGCTGGGCCACGCGGCCCGCAATTGTTGCAGGATGTCTGGTTTCTGGAAAAACTCGCCCACTTTGATCGCGAAGTCATCCCCGAACGGCGGATGCACGCCAAAGGCTCCGGCGCGTATGGAACCCTTTACCGTCACCCATGACATTACCCAATTCACCCGCGCCGCAATCTTCTCCCAGATCGGCAAGAGAACCGAATTATTCGCCCGCTTCACCACGGTGGCCGGGGAACGCGGCGCGGCTGACGCCGAGCGCGATATTCGCGGCTTTGCGGTGAAGTTCTACACCGAAGAGGGCAACTGGGATCTGGTCGGCAACAACACCCCGGTGTTCTTCCTGCGCGACCCGCTCAAGTTCCCCGACCTCAACCACGCGGTTAAGCGCGATCCGCGCACCAATCTGCGCAGCGCCAAGAACAACTGGGATTTCTGGACTTCGCTGCCCGAAGCCCTGCACCAAATCACCATCGTCATGAGCGACCGGGGCATTCCCGCCACCTATCGCCACATGCATGGTTTCGGCAGCCACACCTTCAGCTTCATCAACGCTAACAACGAGCGTTACTGGGTCAAGTTCCACTTCAAGTCCCAGCAGGGCATCAGGAACCTGACTGACGCCGAAGCCGAGGCGATCATCGGCAAGGATCGGGAAAGCCATCAGCGCGACCTTTACGAGAGCATCGAAAAGGGCGATTTCCCGAAGTGGACGCTGAAAGTGCAGATCATGCCGGAAGCCGACGCCGCCAAAGTTCCCTATCACCCGTTTGATCTGACCAAAATCTGGCCGCATAAGGATTACCCGCTGATCGAAGTCGGGGTCATGGAACTCAACCGCAACCCGGAGAATTTCTTCGCGGAAGTGGAACAGTCGGCCTTCAATCCGGCGAATATCGTTCCCGGCATCGGCTTTTCGCCCGACAAGATGTTGCAGGGTCGGCTGTTTTCTTACGGCGACGCGCAACGCTACCGGTTGGGCGTCAATCATCATCTGATCCCGGTCAATGCGCCGCGCTGCCCGGTACACAGCTACCACCGCGACGGCGCGATGCGGGTGGACGGCAACCACGGCGGTACGCTGGGCTATGAGCCGAACAGCGCAGGGGAATGGCGGGAACAGCCGGACTATCGCGAGCCGCCGCTGCAACTGTCCGGCGACGCCGATCACTGGAATTACCGGGAAGACGATGCCGACTATTTTCAACCAGGCCGGCGATCTGTCCGCTGATGACCCCAGTTCAACAGCAAGCCTTGTTCGAGAATACCGCCCGTTCGCTGGGCGATGCGCCGGTCGAGATTCAGAACCGCCACGTTGAACATTGTCGCAAAGCGGATCCGGCTTATGGCGAAGGCATCGCCAAGGCGTTGGCGGCGTTGCAAAATCTCTAACTAGTCCCAGGACATTCGCTCCATCCGCTCGCCCTGACGCTTCGACACGCTCAGCGGTCGAAGGGCATTCATCGGTAAAAATCGGGGTTCGACAGGCTCACCCCGAACGGTTTTTGAATCCGAAGCGAAAGTCCTGAGTCTGTTGAACCACCAGGCAGGCGATGTGGCAGGAAGCCGCTATCCCTGCCGTTTGCCGGAGATCGTCATCATGCCGCACTCAGCGGATTTTCAATCCCGTCCGCCGCTGTCTCCGTTTATTCGGGTCATTTTGTTCGGATTCGGCGGTTTCAGTTTCATTCTCGGCCTGGTCGGGATCGTGCTGCCGGTGCTGCCCACCACGGTGTTCTGGATCGTCGCCATTGGCTGTTTTTCGCGGGCGTCGCCCAAATTGGCGGCGCGGTTGGTGGCGCATCCACGTTTTGGACGGCCCTTCGCTGACTGGCTGGCCTGCGGCGCGATTGACCGGCGCGGCAAGGTGTTCGCCATCGGCGGGATGGGCTTGAGCCTGCTGATTGCGGTGCTGACGCTTGATCCGGCTGGCTGGCTGCTGGGCTTGTTGGGGTGCGCCTGGATCGCGGCTTCGGTGTATCTGGCGAGCCGTCCCGACTATTGCCCCATCGTGTAAGCCGAACCGACAGGGACAGAACTTTCGCTAAACCCGTAAACTCGTCATACCCGCGAAAGCGGGTATCCAGTCATTTCAGCGGCTTACTGGATTCCCGCCTACGCGGGAATGACGGAAAAAGTAAGTCAGCGAAAGTCCTGAGGGAGTAGGGCGTTTTAGCACCGCGTCCAGGTGCTATACTGATTTGTACAGTCCATCTGTACATTCAGAGCGTAATTGATGACCGTCAATGTGACCGAACTCCGCCAACATCTGCCCGCGTATCTCAAGCGGGTACAAGCCGGGGAAGAAATCTGCATCGCTTCGCATGGACGAGTGATCGCCCGCCTGACGCCTGCGCTGGATGAAGCGGAAGCGGCTCGGCAACGGCTACACAATCTGCGCGGCGTCATGATCATTGGCGATGTCCTCAGCCCGCTGCCGGACGCAGCCTGGACCGGCGATGCCGATCATCTGTGACACCCATGTTCTGCTGTTCTGGGCCGATGCGGCGGATCGCCTGCCAGCCAAGGCGAGGGCGGCGCTGGATCGCGGCATCCAGTCCAGCAGCCTGGCCTGCTCCGATATCAGCTTCTGGGAGATCGCCATGCTGTTTGCCCATGATCGCTTGAACCGCCAAGCCGGGGTCGCCCCGGAAGCCTATATGCGCGATATTGTCTGCGCCATGCGGCTTCAGGTGCTGCCTATCACTCCTGAAATCGCCGCCCTTTCGCAATCTCACCCGTTTCTTCATGAGGACCCGGCTGATCGCCTTATCGCCGCAACGGCCCTCATTCATCGAGCGTTATTGCTGACGGCTGACGAGAAACTGCGGCAAACGCCTAACCTGGTCACCCTTTGGGATTAAACAGTGAACGACTCGCCCCGGTTTGAAA
>JAAUTD010000401.1 GCA_012031845.1 Synechococcaceae cyanobacterium SM1_2_3 | reverse complement strand
GCGGTGACCCTCCCTGTTCCTTTCTTGGCTAAGGAGAGGTGGGGCAACGCGCCGGGGTGGTTCGATTCAGCAGAACTGAACAACCCTGCTTTGGCAAAGAGCGAGGCGCCCAGACTCGATGGCGTACTCAATCCGGCAGCGCTGGCGGCGATTCTGGCGGTGCAGATCATGCTTGGTAAGCCTGGTTTGCTGCTACGGGTGATGGAGATGTACCTGAGCGATGGCCGATCCCTGGTAGATGCGATTGAGGCTGCCGCCGCCGCTGGCAATAACGAGGCGCTGATTTACGCCGCCCACACCCTGAAATCCAGCAGCGCCAACCTCGGCACCGTGGATTTGGCTGCTCACTGTCAGGAGATTGAAAGCGCTGCCCATGCCGGTTATCTCGAACAGGTCGTTGATCGCATTCAAACCTTGCGTGAGGCGTTTGACCAAGTGGAAGCCGCTCTCCGCAGGACTTGTTGCAGCCCGATGATGGAGGAGATGATTTGATGAGCATGATGAACAACGGGATCCCCAGAATTCTGATCGCGGACGATGATCGGCAAATACGCCTGCTGGCCGGTGAAGTACTGACGCAGGGCGGATTTAGCGTCACGGAAGCCAGCAACGGCGAGGAGGCGCTTCAGCAGGTGGCTTCGGTCGGTTGTGATCTGATCCTGCTGGATGTAGTCATGCCGAAGCTGGACGGTTTCGCCACCTGTGCGCGGGTGCGCCAAATGCCTATCGGAACGCGATTGCCTATCGTGATGATGACCGGATGTGACGATGCAGTGTCCATTCAGCGCGCCTTTGAAGTCGGCGCGACCGATTCATCACCAAGCCGGTTCTCTGGCCCATTCTCACCCAGCGGGTGCGTTATATCCTGCGGGCCAACGCAGCTTTGCAGGAGTTGGCCTGGCGCAGCGAGTTTCAGCGGGTGCTGATTGATGCGATTCCGATGCCCATTCTGGTCGAGAATGCCGACGGTTATCCGCTATTTCGCAATCAGGCTTTTACCCGTTTGTTGAATGGTTCAACCCTGGATGAAAGCCTTCTGATCGCGCCGGGGAACACCGTCGCCTTTGGCCAGACCGGACAATTGGTTTATCCCGCCAAGCTCAGGGTGGACCCTGACGAAACCCTCTCGGTCATTCTCTATCAGGCGTTTTTTACCCCGCCCGACACGGACGAAGCCCATATCATCAGCGTCATTCTGGATGTGACCGAACGTCAGCGAGCCGAGCAGGCGCTGCGGCGCAGTCAAGCGCAACTCCAGGCGATAGTTCAGTCAACGGCGGATGGCATCCTGGCGGTGGATCAGCACGGTCATGTGCTGCTGGCTAATGATCGCTTTCTGGAGATGTGGCGGATTCCGTCAAACATGGCGGGATCGGATGACGCCGACCTGCTTCAATTCGTCCTGGATCAACTGGCGGATCCCGTGACGTTCCTCGACACGGTGAAGCATCTTTACGGCAGCGAGGATCAGAGCTTTGACACGCTGCGCTTCAAGGATGGCCGACTTTTCGAGCGATTCTCCCAGCCGTTGTTACAGGACGGCCAGATTCTGGGTCGGGTCTGGTCATTTCGCGATGTGACCGTGCGTCAGCAGGCCGAGCAGGAGATTTTTTTCCGCGCCAATTACGATCTGTTAACGGGCTTGCCCAACCGCAGCCAGTTGCATGAGCGGCTCGATCAGGCGATCAAACAGGCGCGTCGGCAGGGGATGCAGGCAGGGCTGCTGTTTATTGATCTCGACCGCTTCAAGCGGGTCAACGATACCCTGGGCCACGCGGTGGGCGATTTACTGCTGTGCCAGGTTGCCGAACGGTTGAAGACCTGCATCCGCGAAACCGACACCGTGGCCCGCTAGAGCGTGTCCTCAATTAAGCCATACATAAGCCCCGGCCAGGAATACGGCGCCGAGGAAGTTTCTGGCGGTTTTGTCATAGCGTGTAGCCATAGCGCGGAATTGCTTGAGTTTGAGGAAGAAGTTCTCGATCAGATGCCGGGCCTTGTAGAGTTCTTCATCGTAATCACGCGGCTCTTTCCTGTTGGATTTTGGTGGAATAACGGCTTGGATGCCTTTCTCCGCAAGAATTTTCAGGACACGCTCATCGGCATCAAAGGCTTTGTCAGCCAGCAATGCGCCTGCTTCGAGATCGGGCAGGAAAGCATCCGCTCCCTCCCGATCGCAAGCCTGACCGGGTGTCAGAATAAAGTCGAGGGGATTGCCAAGAGCATCGATAATGGCGTGGATTTTTGTGCTCAATCCACCTTTCGAGCGTCCGATGGCCTCTTGTTTGCGGACATCTTGGGTGTCCTGACCTCCTTTTACGCGCCCCGGCCGCATGTGGGTGGGCGCGGACGATCGTTGAGTCAATCATCGCGTATTCGTGGTCGCCCTCCGCGGCTAATGCCTTGAAAAGACCCTTCCAAACGCCGCTGGCCGACCCACGCGAAAATCGGGTGTGGACAGCCTTCCATGAACCAAAACGCTCTGGAAGGTCGCGCCACGGAATACCCGCCCGATACCGGTATAAAACAGCTTCTACAAATAGCCGGTTATTTTTGGCGGTCACCCCAACGGTGTCCTCCCGTCCCGGCAAAAGACCTTCAATCCTCTCCCATTGATCGTCCCGCAATCCATATCGCCTCACCATCACATTAGCTCCCTCGCTCAGACCGACTTCCTATCAATCACAAAATATACACCATGGGAATCCCTTAATTGAGGACACGCTCTAGGTGTACTCGCAATGCCTAACCCGGCGATCAACCTCGCTCCCTTCGGCCGCTGGATGTTGCGCGATAAAGCCGCGCAGCGCCGGTTAGCGTTAAGTTAAGGCTTTCGATTATGTACTTGCACAGTAGTCGTTCACTCCCCCCTGCTGGGGTAGAGGAGCGAGAGGTTGGCCGGTGCGGCGGTCAGCGATAGCCCGTTCGAGATAGCGCCAAGGGGATCGGCCCCGCTGACGACAGGTATCGATGACGCTCACAAGGAGCGCCATAACCCGCGAACCACCTCGGTGCGAGTCCCCAGACTGAGCTTGCGCAGGATAACCCAGTGCCGCAAGGCGCGCTCGGCGTCATTGTTCGTCAGCGGCAGTGCCGGGTGTTGCAATACTTGGAAGATGGCCTCCCAATCATTGAGTAACTCCACTGCCAAGGCGTGAGTTTTACCGTGGTCACTTCCACGGTGGTACTCGCAAGCGGTTCGCAATGTCGCCAAGACGGACGCGTGTTGTCCGGGCAGATC
>JAAUTD010000400.1 GCA_012031845.1 Synechococcaceae cyanobacterium SM1_2_3 | reverse complement strand
GGCGGCGCGCTGGCGGCGGTCGGGCACGTCAACGCGCCTGGGGTTACTCCTTCCTTTGGCCGGGCGCAGGCCGCCAAACCACCGCGTTCGAAAGCGTCCTGTTACGCCTGCTCGACGGCTACCCGGTCGGCGCCGCCATCGAATACCTCAACGAGCGCTACGCCGAACTGGCCTCGGACCTGAGCGTGGAACTGGAAGACATCGAAAACGGTAAGCGAGTCGATCCCTACGCTCTGGCCGGAATGTGGACAGCCAACAACGACGCCCGCAGCTACGTGATTATCGGCGACCCCGCCGTGCGGCTCGCGACCTGCGCCGATCCGGCGGACCGAATCGAGCGGCCCTCCCTGGATTTAGGGTCCATCAAACCCGCGCCATCAGCGACCGATCCCGTCGCGCCGGTTGCGGCAAGCGAAAGTCCCCCAGCTATCGATCCGGCGCTCGCGCAAGCTCAACTCCGATTGCTCCAATCTCTGGGGCAATTCCTGGACGCGACGCACGGAATGTCCGCCAGCCAACTCGAACGATTGCAAGCGACGGTCGCGGCGGCAACTCATCTGTTGAACGATTTGAAGTCGGTCGGTTGATGATTGATCAAGAATCGGACCTTGCGATAATGGGTTCCGGCGACGAGCGCCCTTTACCGTTTTAAATTCCATTCGCAGGTAGAACAAGGCGAGACTGCGGTAGTCAGGGATCACGAACTGCACGACAGCGCCGAACACCCGGCTTTATGCCGCGCCCATTCTGGCCGTTTCCCGGCCAATGCGTCATGTTGCGGTTGCTCGTCATAGGGATGCCGCATCACCTCCAGCAAAGTTTCGATGAGCGAGGGATCGCCATTCTCCGCCGCATCAATCGCCTGCTGCGCCAGGTAATTCCGCAATACAAACTTGGGATTGGCCTGACGCATCCGTGCATGTCGAATAGCCGGTTCCAGCGAATCGCGCTGAATCCGGGCGAGATAGCGCCGCAACCAGCCCGCGATTTGCGCTTCATGCCGGGACGCCAGCGCGTCCGGCGCATAGTAAGCAGCCCGCAATGGTTCGATCAGCGCGACGTCGCTCTGAGCGTCCACCGGAACATCGGCGAGTTTGCGGAAGAAAATCGTCCAGTCGGTTTCGACGATCTGGAGCAGCGCAAACAGATCAGCCAACAGCTTCTCATCTTCGGCCCCGGTCAGCGCCGCCAGCCCCAGCTTCCCGGCCATCAGATGCCGATAAGTCTGATCGAAGGTGTCTCGATACACCGCCAATCCCGCCTCAATCCCCTCGGTGGTTTCGAGCAGCGGTTGCAGCGCCCGCCCGAACTGCGTCAGGTTCCACAACCCGATGCGTGGCTGATTCGCGAAACAATAACGCCGCCCCGCTCTCGTCGGTGGTGTTCGGCGTCCACGCCGGATCGTAAGGTTCCAGCCAGCCATACGGGCCATAGTCAATGGTTAAACCCAGAATGGACAGGTTGTCGGTGTTCATCACGCCGTGGACGAAACCGACCCGCATCCAGTGCGCGATCATGACGGCGGTGCGTCGGCAGACCTCGGCGAACCACGCCGCATAGCTTGCAGGTGAAGGCGAACCGAGTTCAGGAAAGTGGGTTTCAATGACGTAATCGGCCAATCGCCGCAGCGTTTTGATTTCACCCCGCGACGCCAACAGCTCGAAATTGCCCAGTCGCACGAACGACGGCGCCACCCGGCAGACTATCGCCCCCGGTTCGGCTTGCGGGTTTCCGTCGTAGAACATATCCCGTACTACCCAATCCCCGGTTGTCACCAGACTCAGGCGCGAGTGGTTGGAATGCCCAATGGTGCATCGCTTCACTGCACAGAAACTCCCGCAGTGAAGATCGCAGAACGGCGCGACCATCGGCGCGGCGCGAATATGGCGTTGGCCCGGCTCCTTTCAGTTGCAGTTCCCAGCGCTGACCCGCCGGATTGATCACTTCCGCCAGCGAAATAGCCCGACCGTCGCCTAATTGTCCGGCCCATTGCCCGAATTGATGCCCGCCGTAGCAGGCTGCGAACGGACGCATTCCCGGCAACAGCCGATTTCCAGCCAGCGCCTCGACGGCGGGGCTGCTGGCATCAACCGGACGGGCGATGCCCAATAAATTCCCCGCGTCGTCAGACCAGGCCAGCAGGCGCGGCGTACTGACCGGGGTCGGGCTGACCCAGGAATAGCAGGCATCGCGAACCTGGCGGGGTTGATTGACCCGGCTGGGATCGGCAGGCAAAGACCGCACAAAGTGGTCATCGAAGCTCAGATCGCAAAGATCGACCGGGGGCGATGGGGCGGAATCGGTAGCGTTCTTCATCCACCGCACACCCGTCGGCTGGCCTCACGATCCAACGGATCAGGCTCCAATCCCAGATAGGTTTTGCGCAATGATCCCACAGCGCCAACTGCTTCCAGCGCGGTTCCTTGAGCATCTGCTGTTCGATGGTCAGGTAGGGATGCGGCAGAAATACCGTCATCTGCTGCTCGTCCTGGCCGTTGAATAACCGCAACCCCCAACTGCTGGGGCAGCCGTCCTCGCGGAGACGCCGGTAAAGTTCAGCGCGAGCGGTGCGGCGATGTCGCGCCAGTTCCGCCGAGGCCGGGTGATTACGCGGGCCGCGATATTCACCGATGCAGATATGGAAATGCCAGTGGCCGAAATCCACCGTCAGATAGCCGTCCGACAGGCTGATCCGCTGTGGCGCATTCGGCGCTCGCACTTCCCAGGCCGCTCCTTGGATCAGCACTCCAAAGTGAATCTGATCCCAGTAATTCTCAAAGATGTCGGTGATCAGCGTAAGCAGAGATTCGGTATCGGTCGGCAGGGTAAAAATTTCCAGCGTGCCGTTGCCGGGTTCGGTCACTACAGTGGATTGGGTCATGCGGGTTATTCCTCAGTGGTGGGTACAGCGTGAAAAGGTTCGGTGGCAACTGCCCATTCGCTATCCTGGATTTTTACTGCGGCCAAGGCGCACGCCAGCGTTGGGTATTCACGCTGCTGTTCAAATCGGCTGATTCGCCAGATCGGTTGCCCGGCGCGTTCGCCGATCTCGATCCGCAGGGCCGCCGACTGATCGCTTCGCGGGTGAACCACAAACCCCTCCCGCTCCAAGGCGCCTTGCGTCCATAACGCGGCAAACCGCTACCGGACAAATCAATGTGGCCAGACACCGGCTGGCGAAATTTGAACCCGCCCGCCTGTGGATCAAATTCGACGCCCGCGCTCTCGAACACCGCCTGAAATGCG
>JAAUTD010000399.1 GCA_012031845.1 Synechococcaceae cyanobacterium SM1_2_3 | reverse complement strand
TTCGTACCTAAAATCATTCACACTTCCGCAAAGGTTTTCCGATGGGCCTGGTTCACAACGATTCAAATATCAATCTTTATACGCTTATCTGAACGGGGGCCACCGTCAAGGCCCGGCGTGTGTCATGTCGAACACAACCTGCGATACCGAAACGGACGGGGTCGAATTTCTTGACGAATTTACCCTGCTCGACTCGCACGACGGATCGGGGGGCAGCGACAAAACCTTGGCTAACGTGACGATTGCCAAGGACGACACAAACGACCGCGCAACGTTGGTGGCTGATTGCCCAACTTGGACCAGTTTAGTCGCTGGCACGCGCGACATTGCCGGCGTCCTGATTTACAAGTTCGACAGCGACGACACCGATTCCCGCCCCATTTGTTTTTTGCCGATCACGATTAAGCCTGATGGTTCCGATGTGATGATTCGCTTCGACGGGCAAGAAACTTCTGGTCTAATCGTGAGTTTGAACGATGCCTAACTCGATCCGCTCGATTACCGACTGGGTAAAACATCCGGTCGAACAGTTGCGTTTTACGTTCGATTTTTCTCGGGCATTATTGCCGGGCCGTCTGATTGATTCGGTCGACTTAATTATCATTGGCGGCGATGACGGCAACTTGACCGTGACCAACTTGGGGGCCAACGCGTCGGCGTTGCTTGATGATGCCGGCCATACAATTGCCATTAATCAAGCCGCGCTAATTCGTATCGCTGGCGGAACGCCTGGCCACGTTTACACGCTGCGCTGCCAAATCACCGACGACAATCCCACGCCGTCTGAAGCCGATATTATTGTGTGCGTGGTGGCTTTGCGGGTCGAAGGATAATCCATGGCAAACATTATGCTGGCGGCCGACACGGCCACCACGTTTTACGGTGTGGCCGCTTTTCGCACGGTCCCATCAACTTCGTTTGTGGTCGATGCGCATAGCTTGCCGACGGAAATTACTTGGGCCACTGCGCCAGATACCTCACGCGCTACGCTGCGTCGTCGTCTGCTCTACGATGCGACCGCCGGCATGATGATCGAACGCGTTAACCGCACGAATCACTACGTGCGAATTTACGACCAGGAAAGCGCGACACATACGACCAATCGCACTTGGCATGGCATTGTTACGCAGTCGAATCTTCAGCAGGCCCGGCCCGATTTTATAACGGGCGGTGGTTCGAAACCGGCACCCAAATGTTGCACGCCGTGGGACTGGAATACCTCTTGCAAAGCACATTATCACGACCAGCGCATACAGCTTAGCCAACGTGCAAAAGCAATGTCAGCGAGGGCTGACGTTCAATTTCAGGGAACCAAAAATCGCACCACGCAGCAAACACCGGCCCCGATGTTCGAAGGGCTGCATCAAGATAACACGCTGCTAAGCGGATCTGCGCATTGGTCGACGCGCGACATTGTGGCCTATTTGATTTACTTCGAAAGCCCCACCACCCGCACCGGGCAAGCTCCTGTTACGTTTGCGATCAGCGCGGCCGAACTCAACAAACTGCCCAACGACGATCAGCCAGAAGTAACCACGCATGGGCGGAGCATGTGGGATATTTTGAATCAGGTGATGCCACCGTATCGCCTGATTACGTGGTGGCTGGAATACGACGAAACGACCAGTGTGGTTAACGTCAAGTTGGCCCGGCTTAATCTTAGTCCCATCGTGATGCCGACCAGCGGTCACACGTTGCCCGGCAATTCTAACATAAAAAATTTGAACATCGCTGGCAGTCCATCTAGCCAAGTGATTGAGCGCGAAAGCTCAGCGGATCAATATCAGCAGTTTGTGTTTCAGTCGGCTCGCGAAAGAATCGGTTGTTTAATTTGGGCATGTCGAGACGGAACGTTAACCGAGAAGTGGACCAGCACGCAATTCAACGACTATCAAACGGGCGCGTCAGGTTTTGTTGGTTGGCCGGCTGCGTCAGAGATCGCCGAACGGCAACGCATGGATCGCGAGTTTCGCGCTTTGCCTCAAGTCAAAGACGTGTTTGCTAAATTTGGTTTGCCTGAAGATTGGGATCAGAAAGCGGCCGATGGTATCGGCAACACAAAGTACCCGTTGGCCGAAACCAAGGACATTTTCGGGCAAACGGTGCAGTACACCATTTACCCGGCCGAATTGGTTTTCTTCCTGACTTGCCGCTGCTTGATAATCGCAAATATTATGGTCTCACATTATCGCAATTTGGCGTGCTAGTAGGCCAGCGGCCCCGGCAGTCATTTGCCCACGCAAGTTTATGTGCCGCAGCCGCACGGCAGCGGTTACACCGAAGCCACCTTGCTGGGCGCAACGGCACATTTGGAACCGACGGACCCAACGATTGACCATCGCTTCACTTGCCGCGTGCTTGTCGAACCGAGTGGCCACGCGATCCGGGTCGATGTGTTGGGCAGCGCCGGCGGACAGTACGCAATTGCCAAGAATCATTATGCTGCGAACAGTTGGGACGCCGTGGGCCCGTCGATCGATTACGACGAATTTGTATTTTTGGTGTCCGTCGAAAACGATGCGCATTGCCAAGGGGTTTATCCGCCCGACAGTCAACTGCCGTCCGACACCTTGATTTTCAAGAATCTGATTTACGTCGGGAACCAATACCACAAAGATCGAATCTTGCCTGATACGGTAGTCGCGTTAGTGGACGCCGCGATGGAAAAAACGCTGGGAACCAGTCTGAGAGACGATACGCCAACCCTAGAAAAATAGCGCTATTGGCTTATCAATGGTACAGCGTGCCGCGCGTGTCGATCGAGTTGAAAACGCGGCAAGACTCCCCCGAAATTGCTTTGGGCGTAATGATCGCCTATCTAGAAACCGATCCCAGCGGAACGTTGGCCAGCGAAGTCAACACGGTGATTACCAAGATTAGCCGCACGTATTACATCGGCCAACGTCCCCAGGCGGCCGAACTTAGTGTGCAAACATCGTTCACGCAGTTTGATGCGTTGCGTTTGTAATCTCGATTCAATAAGCGAACAACTTTTTAAGAGTTGCTAATTTATTAGGTAATTTGTTGTGACCACCTTAGAACCAATCAACGACGAATTACGTCGGCTGCGGGCCGAAGTGGCCGAACTGCGTGCGTTGGTTTTGCGACCGGCTCCTAACAATCAATTTGCCTTTCCGCAGTTTGTTCGCTTGGCCAAGACGTGGACTGCGAACACCGGCGATTATCCGGCAGCCACCGAACTGGAAAGTTTTCCGTTTGTGTTTTGCGATCAAGCATTTCGCACACGCAGCG
>JAAUTD010000398.1 GCA_012031845.1 Synechococcaceae cyanobacterium SM1_2_3 | reverse complement strand
ATACCGTCGGCGTTTGGCTTAACCTCCGCCAAGGTCGCGAGCCTCTCGACTTGGACGGCTTGCTGACCGTTTAACCGGATAAAGTTGCACATCGCGTTTGAATAAGACCTACCAGCAGCGCTTTAACGCGCCGGTCGAAGCGTGGCGAGGCAAGACCGACTTCGATTTGTGGCCGACAGATATGGCTGAGAAGTTCCGGCAGAGCGACTTGGCGGCGCTGGCGACCGACGAACCTTTGGAGATCGCGGAGGCAGTCTCGGAAGCGGACGGCGCCCTGAGCTATTGGCACACTGTCAAAATTCCCTTCCGAAATACCACTGGCTGCCGTTTCGTGGGCGGCATTGCCGTGGATATCACTGCGCAAAAACGCGCTGAGCTGGAATTACGCGCCAGAGAAACCTTACTGCGCACCATCATGGAAAACAGCCCGGACCCGATTTTCATGGCGGATCGCGCCAATCGCGTGCTCTACGTCAACTCGGCGGCTCTCGCGGTTCTCAATTCGTTTGGTCGCCACCCCCCTTGGACGCTAGAAACCTTGGTTGGCAAACCCCCCTGGATTTTTCGACGATCCGGCCTTGGCGCGGACCATGCGGGAATCTGACCAACGGGTACTGGAATCGGGACAGGTGGTGAGAGCCGAAGAGCGGATCGCGACGATCAGCGGAGTGCGCGTCTACCTCAGCATTCGCTCGCCTTTACGGGACGATGCCGGCCAGATCGTCGGGCTGGTTGGCATCGCCCACGACATCACCGAACAGAAGCAGGGCGAGGTTGAACGGCTCGCCCGGCTGGAACGTCAGCGCGATACCCTGGTGCGCGAGGTGCATCACCGCATCAAAACCATTTGCAGGGAGTGACTGGACTGTTGCGCAACCGCATCACCCGCCGCCCGGAATTGGCCGAGGATTTGGAGGAAGTCATCACGCAAATTTGCGCTATCGCTCACGTCTATGGGTTGCAGAGCCATCACGCCGAGGGTGGGGTGCGGCTCGATGAGTTGCTAAAAATCCTGGTGTGCGGCGCTGCTGGGCCGGTCGTGATCCACGGTGTGACGCCTGCGCCGGAATCCGGGGCAACGGCGTATCTGGCGCGGGAGGAAGCTGTTTCACTGGCCTTGGTGTTGAATGAATTATTGACCAACGCCCTCAAGCATAACGACTTATCTAAGCCAACCCGCCCGGTTCGGGTCGTGCTGGCAACGGGAGAAGCCGAGCGGCGGTGGTGATCCGCAACGGCCCCGCGATTTTGCCCGCTACTTTCGATTTCGCCGCAGGGCAGGGTTTGGGCATCGGCCTGGAATTGCTCCGCGCCCTGCTGCCGCCCCAGGGAGCGGCGCTGACTTTCCGCCAGGAAGCGGATGAGGTGGTGGCCGAACTCTGCTTGACCGCTTCAATTTTGGGAATCGGTCCGATGGGCGAATAAGCTTGAGGGCTTTCGCTCCATCCGCTCGCCCATGACTTTGATGGTTTTATCAAGCAGCAACATGGATTCGCTGCTTGATGTGTTTCAGGTTGGCGACGATGGTAAACGTCATCATCACCAGCAGCGACCATGAACTCCATTTACTGACATGCACCGCAGACCAAGCGCCGATTTGATGCGGGTATTTCCAAATGCCAAAAAAGGTGCTGATATTTTCGGCAAACCAAATAAAGAAGCCGATTAAAATGAACGCCAGGAGCAGCGGCATATTTCGTTCGCGGTCAAAAGGGCGGAACACCACCGAAGACCGCGCATAGAGACCCAGGGCGCAGGTGGCGATATACCAGCGATAATCGCCAATGTAGTGATGGGTGAAAAATTGGCGTAGATCAGGATCGCGATCAGCGCCGCCATCCAATAAGGTGGATGGTGTCTGACCTGTAGATCAAACAGTCGCCACGCCTGAATAATATAGCTGCCGACGGCGGCATACATGAAGCCGGAAAACAGCGGAACGCCTAATACCTTGGTATATGCAAAATCGGGATAAGCCCACGACTGAATTCCGCTGGACGTCTTGAATACCTCCAGAGCAAAACCGACGGCATGAAACAGGCAAATCGCTTTGAGTTCGTCAACGGTTTCCAGCCTGGCCCAGATCATCCAGGCTTGAATAGCCAGGGCAATAAGCAGCAGGGCGTCATAGCGTGGAAGACCCCATACGCCGGTATGCGGCACACAAAAAACTGCGATAAAAAATAAAACCGGCAAACAGACAGGCGCGGGCTTCCTTAATGCCGAAATATAGAAATTCAATCATAAAGCGAGCGACTCCTGACCATTCTGATCGAGGGCCGGGATTCATTAGATAATCATCAATCCGCTGCAATGGCATTAATCGCAACACCGCTTCAGTTGTTCAAAAAATCAGCCGGTCAATCGCTGATCCAGATTTTTGCCGATCCCATGCAGCAGGACGTGGTTCCAGCGATTGCCTTGACGATTCAGCAAACCCTCATCGTTCAAAACGCGGGCAATAGCGCGAAGGGAATAACCCGCATGGCGCAGCGCGGCGAAGCGTCGCAAAATCTGTTGTTCCCGGGGACACGGCGCCAGATGAATCCCGTCCCGCGTGGTGAAACCGAAGGGTAATTTGCCCATGCGTTCGCCCCGCGCTTTTTTAGCGCCCAACGCCGCTTTGGTGCGCGCTCGAATCAACGCCAATTCATAAGCGGCGCTGAGATCGAGAATGCCGTTCATGAACTGGGCTTCGGGACTATCGCCGACAGCTCCATTCAAAGCGTGAATGGCAGCCTTGCGCTTGGCGACCAGCCGCTCAATCATTTTGACCAGCACCACATCCCGGCCCAGGCGATCCCGCTTGGCGACCAGCAGTACGTCCCCTTTAGTCAGGGCATCCACTGCGTTCATCAATCCGGCGCGTTTTTCCAGATCAGCGGCGCCCGAAATGCCTTCGTCGGCGTACTGCCCCGATACTGTCCATCCCTGTTGCGCCGCGAACGCCAGGCAAGCATCCATCTGGGCATTCAAGCCGGCCCCGGATTCCGTCTGTTCTTCGGTGGACACTCGCGAATAAATGACTGCATTCATGATCACGGCTCTTGACTGAATCAGTCATCAGCGTAGCAGTTTTGGGGCTGAAATGAATCAGGACTTTCGCTTCAGGTTCAAAAACCGTTCGGGGTGAGCCTGTCGAACCCCATTTTTCATCGATGAATGCCCTTCGACAAGCTCAGGGCGAACGGATGGAGCGAAAAGTCCTATGAATAACGCAACGGTCGCGCCAAGCGCCGGAACCCAATCCGCCACATTTAAC
>JAAUTD010000397.1 GCA_012031845.1 Synechococcaceae cyanobacterium SM1_2_3 | reverse complement strand
CGAATATCGCGGCGCAGGGCAATCGCTTTGTAGACGGCGTTGATTTCAGCATCGCTGAAGCGACCGACGACTTCCGGCGCAGTCGTCGCCGGATTGCCCACAGATTCCGGGTTCGGTGGATCGGGAAATGTCATGATGAAAATAACGCCTTGCCAGCTTTGGAAACCGGATTGTAACGCGATGCCGATGTCGAGGTTATGGCGAGTCCAGGGCGCACTCCAAAAATTGCAATAAATCGGGGTGGCTGGATGAGGCCAGATTGAAACGCAACCGCGACGATGGTTGCTGACTGGGCGAAAACAGGCTGCCCGGAGCCAGCAGCAGCCGTTGCTCATAGGCGCGGGCGGCGAGGATATTACTGTCGCGGCCCACGTCCAGCCAGGCAAACATCCCGCCTTGGGGATCAGCGACCGCTCGCAGGCCCAATTGCTCCAGTTGCGCCAGCACCGGCTGGCGCCGCGCCGCCAACCGGGTGCGCAGGCGCTCGACATGCTTGCGGTAATGGCCTTCCGCCAGCACATGATGAATCACCCGCTCGCCAAGTTCCGGGGTGGTCAGCGCCGCCAGCAGCTTGCGGTCGGTCAATTCTCGCGCCAGTTCCCGCTCGCAGGCGATGAAACCGACCCGCAGATTAGCCGCCACCGTTTTGGAGAAGCTGCCGACGTAAATTACCCGGCGCAACTGATCCAGCGCCGCCAGCCGCACCGTGGGCATCCCGCAAAAGTCGGCGTAAATATCGTCTTCAACGAGGGTTACCCCGTACTGTTCGGCCAGCCGCAACACCTGAAACGCCTTGGCCGCGGTCAGCGATGAACCGGTCGGGTTGTGCAACACCGAGGTGATGACGTACAGCGGTGGGTGGTGTTCCTGCAACAACTGTTCAAGCGCGGCCAAATCCGGGCCATCGGCCAGGCGCGGCACGCCGATGGGTCGAGCGCCCAGCGCCGCAAACATGCCAAACATCAAAAACCAGCCGGGATCGTCCACCAGCACCGCCGCGCCGGGTCGCAAAAACTGCCGGGCGATCATATCCAGAGCTTGAGTCACGCCAGCGGTCAGGACGATTTGTTCCGGCGCGGCGGCGATCTCGATTTCGGCCAGCTTGACCTGCAACTGAGCGCGCAGCGGCGGATAGCCCTGCGGTTGCCCGTAATTGAGCAAGGGCGCGACGCCGCTGCGGGTGACCGCCCGTACCCCGCGCCCCAACAGATCGCTGTCCAGCCAGTCCGGCGGCAACAATCCCGATCCCGGCATCCGCTCCGGCGGCAAATCCTGAAACATGGCCCGCACCAGCCACACCACATCCAGAATCGGCGGCGCGGCATCAGCGCCGGTTGGCGCGGTGAGCGGGCGGCGGTCGCGGACATAGAAACCGGAGCCGCGCCGCGATTCCAGATAGCCTTGCGCCACCAGCCGTTCATAGGCTTCCACCACGGTGAAGCGGGAGACGCCATGCCGTTCGGCGAATTGACGGATCGAAGGTAAACGGCTGCCAGGCCGGAGCAACCGCTGATCCATCCGGCTGCGCAGCCAGCCCGTAATTCGTTCAACCAGGGTTGCGCCGGAATCATCGGCCCGGGCCAAGCCATTGAGCGACGGTTCCTCACTCAGGCCATCAGTCGCTACCGCAACATCAAGTGTCATGGTCATCATTCCAGGCCAATAGGGTTTGATCTGCCAATACAGAATAGTTAATCATCTAAAAATTGTATATGCACTGTATTGGTCAGGCGCAGTAGGGTACACCGACACGGATTCACCCGTCCAACCCTGCTGAGGAGTCATCGCCATGTTGCCGGAACCCGGTTCATTTGCGCCCTGGATCGCGCTCGTTGTGTTTGCCTTCACCACGACCATTACGCCCGGTCCCAATAATCTGATGCTGACGGTGACCGGAGCGCAGTTTGGCCTGCGCGCCGCCGTGCCCGCGATAGCCGGAATTTAATGGGCATGTCGCTACTGATTGGGCTGGCCAGCGCCGGAGCCGCTTCGCTGCTGTTGGCGTTTCCGGGGCTGGAGCTGGCCTTGCGCGGGGTCGGGCTGGCCTATCTGCTGTGGCTGTCATGGAAACTGTGCGCACCCGGCGCACGCTTGAACGGTCGCGAAATGCGGCGGCCATTGACTGCTGGCGAGGCGGTGCTGTTCCAGTTCGCCAATCCCAAAGCTTGGATGATGGCGGTCACTGCCGCAGCGGTTTTTCTGCCCGGTTTATTGCCGCTGACGGCGAATATCGGCGATCAGATTCGGGTGACGCTGGCGATGGCGCTTTGCTTCGTGGTGGTGGGCGGTCCGTGCATCGCCAGTTGGGCGGTGCTGGGCGCGGCGCTGCAACGCTATCTGCAACAGGGATCGCGCCTGCGCCATTTCAATACCATCATGGGCGGCTTGCTGGCGGTGACGGCGTTGGGGATGATTTGGGTTTGAAGCCGATGCCATTTTGCGAACAGGAGAGATAGCCATGCAATTCTGGTTTGAATTCGCCAGCACCTATTCCTATCCCGCCGCCATGCGGGTGGAATCCCTGGCCCGCCAGCACCAGGTTCCGCTGCAATGGAAAGCGTTTCTACTCGGCCCAATTTTTCAGGCGCAAGGCTGGAGCGACTCGCCGTTTAAGCTGTTTCCAGTGCAGGGGCGGTATATGTGGCGGGATCTGGAGCGGATTTGCGCTGATTTACATCTGCCATTCCGTCGGCCCAGCCAGTTCCCGCGCAACGGGGTGCTGGCGGCGCGAATCGCCTGCCGGTTTGAAGCTGAGCCGTGGCTGCCCGATTTCGTGCGTGCGGTGTTCCATGCCAACTTTGCCGAAGATCGGGATATCGCCAGTCCGCAGGTGATCTCCGACTGTCTGCAATCCCTCGGGCAATCCGGGATGGCCGTTATTGAAGAGGCCCAGTCGCCTGCCAGCAAAGCCCAATTGCGCACCCAAACCGAGCAGGCGGTTGCCTTGGGGATGTTCGGAGCGCCCACTTTTCTGGTGGGCATGAGTTGTTTTGGGGCAATGACCGGCTGGAAGCGGCACTGGCGTGGTCAGGGCGATCAATCCAGATCGGGTGCTGACCGCTTGGAAATTACAGACGGCCTAATCCACAAATAGCTTAGTTCTACTTTGTCAGATTTATCTATTTGATTTGTAATATAACAATGGTTCGGACAGTTTTCTCTAACTCATTGATACGAGGAGAGAGCCTTCGGTAGGGTAAAATGTTGTTTACCACAACGACATTTTCAATCCAATCCGAAGGTTCCCATGCCCCTAATAGACACTG
>JAAUTD010000396.1 GCA_012031845.1 Synechococcaceae cyanobacterium SM1_2_3 | reverse complement strand
CTGGTCTCCGTCCTAGAACACAAAGTCCAACGTCGCGCTGAGCACGGTCGCCCGCCGTCCCAGTCCGGGTCTGAATCCGTCCACAACGCGGAGGGAAGACGATCATTGCGAATGAAGTCCAGTTGTAGCTTGAAATCGGCATTGCGGGCGAAATCGTGACGCACCCCCAGAGAAAAGGTCTGCTGATCTAACTGATAGGGTGATAACGCTTGAATCACCCTGGCGTTGAGGGCAGCAAACGGCGGGATATCCGGCAGACCGGTCGTGTAGGAGTCCGGTTCGGATTTGATTCTGGAATACACCAGATAAGGCGTCCATGACCCGATTCGATACCCCAGAGACCAGTAACCAGAAATGTAATCAGGAAACGTAATAGATTCGGACAAAAATCGCTTGATAAACAGTTGACTCTGAAACGGCCCCTGGTCATAGGCGACGCCGATATCGAAGCTGCTAAAGCGCTTTCCCGCAATACGGGCTTTTTGGGCAAAGGCGATGGCGTCAGGAAAGCCAGTGTCCTGCACCAGAGTGAGTAGTGGATCAACAAGAGTCTCGTTTTCCAGTTGGATGACTCGATAGCCGGTCCAAAACTGCCAGTTAAGACGCTGATACTGAAGATATCCGCCCACAATCGTGCTGCCGTCCAGCTCATACTCATTCCCCGCCGCCGTAGGAACCGTCTCGCTGGCCTGCCCGGCAAACAGCTTGCCCTGGAGAATGCCTTCACCCAGTTTGTGCGTCGCGGTGAGGTCGAAACCATCCCCATGAGACATAAAGGATTGACCGAAATACTCCACCGGCGGTCGCACCCAAAGATAGGTGTAACCCACATCGCGGGAGTCCGCCTGAAAGTTGAAATCAATGCCCAGTCGCCCGATCCGCACCTCCAAATCCGGGTCGAAGGCATACTTCAGGAAAGCCAAAGTCACGTCCGGGGTAAAGCTGCCGTCATAGCGGTATCTGCTGACCAGTTGCAGCGCGCCGCTAAAATCCTCACGGGGTTTCCAGTCAAGCTGAAGTCCCAGCCGGGAATCAATCTCCCAGCCCACGCCATCGCCGCGAGCGCCTTCTGGCTGACTGTTGTTGCGGATAAACCCGGCCTGACCGTCGAAATTGTAGGGGCCGCCCAAAGTGCCGAAACCGCGTAGCGAAAAGGTCTGGTCGCCCAGCGAAATTTCCGCCAGCGCCACCGATGAAAACCAGAGTCCAATCAGGAGCAAGATCAGGAATCGCGTTGATAAACCGTTCATAAAATCCTTATCTCCACTGGATATTCATAGGCAGAGTGGCGTTGGCAGAAAGGCGACCACACATTATCCCGACCGCAATCAGCCGCGCCAGCCGTTCCGCTGCATTTTCAATGAGTTCCGCCCCATTTTCCATACACGCCTCCAGCGCCATCGGGCGCGGCGTAGTGCTGGCTATCGCGGCGATCCCGCAGGCATAAACCGCCTGATAATCGCGCCCCAAGCCGCCCGACAGACACACCACCGGCACGTTGTATTCCTGCGCGACCTTGGCGACGCCGACCGGCGCTTTGCCGAACGCGGTTTGATAGTCAGTCGCGCCCTCACCGGTCAGCACCCAGTCAGCTTGCCGAATCAACTCCCGCAGTCCGGTCGCCGCGATCACAATTTCGATGCCGGGTTGCAGCCGGGCATTGGCGAACCACAACAGAGCCGCGCCCAATCCGCCCGCTGCGCCTGCGCCGGGCTGATCGCTCACGTCGCGCCCGAAAGTTTGCGCCGCGATGCCGCCGTAATGCCGCAAGGCGCCATCCAGTTCCGCCACCATTGTTGGCGTCGCGCCCTTTTGCGGGCCGTAGATCACCGACGCCCCGCGTGGGCCGCACAAGGGATTGTCCACGTCACAGGCGACCTGTATCTGAGCGTCCCGCAAGCGCGGGTCGAGACCGCTGAGATCAATCGCCGCCAACCGGGCCAATGCCGCCCCGCCCGGCGCTAACGGTTGACTCGCCGCATCCAGCAATCGCGCCCTAACGCCTCGGCCATGCCTGCGCCGCCGTCGTTGGTGGCGCTGCCGCCGATGCCAATGATCAGGCGGCGCAACCTGCGATCCAGCGCCGCCCGGATCAGTTCGCCCGTGCCGTAAGTGGTGGTCAGGCGCGGATCGCGGCGATCAGGCGGCACCAGTGGCAACCCGGAAGCCGCCGCCATTTCGATCACCGCCGTTACGCCATCGCCCAGGATGCCCCATTGCGCCGTGACCCTCTCACCGAGCGGGCCGGTTACAACGGTCTGGCAAAACTCGCCGCCGGTCGCGGTAACGAGCGCCTCAACCGTGCCTTCGCCGCCATCGGCGATGGGAACCAGACCGATTTCGGCATCAGGAAAGACCCGGCGAATGCCGCGATCCATCGCTTGCGCGACCCCAAGCGCGGAAACGCTGCCTTTGTAGGAATCCGGGGCGATCACAATACGCATTGGCGGTGCAGGCTCCGGTGATGATTGCAGGTGGGTAATCTAAAGGTGACGGAGCTATAAAAAGCGACTCAGGCGGCGTCAATAAAACAGACCCGATCCCTGCTGCTGTTTTTGGCTTTATAGAGCGCCGTATCCGCTCTTTGCAACAGCGAATCTTCAGTATCATCCAGAATAAATGCGGCAACGCCGGCGCTGATCGTATGCAGATGACCGGTTGCAAACGGGTATTCTTTTACCGACTGTCGGATGCGTTCGGCGATCAATACCGCATCTTTAAGTTCAGTTTCAGGACACAGCACCAGAAATTCTTCTCCTCCCCATCTGCCAATGATGTCGCAGCTTCTCACGCATTTCTGCGCCAGGCTGGCGAATTCCATCAGCACCTTGTCATCGATCAGATGACCAAAGCTATCATTGATTTATCAACCGAGTCAGATTTTGTGCGGAACACTGAAGCAAATGGATCATCTTCCGGCGCGAACATCTGAAGAATTGATGCAGAAAATTACCGAGGAAGAACCTCGGAATAGCGGCGGACGGCGCCGAAAGACCCTGAGCGCCAAAAGCAGTTTTGCAGTTTTATAGTGGAAAGAACAAAGACTCCAAGGTAAAAAATGTGATCCTGCGTGGTCTTTAAGATCAACGAGTTAAGTATTTAAGTCCAACTCATGAGGGTAAGAAACATGATCAGGACTTTCGCTCCATCCGTTCGCCCTGACGCTTCGACACGCTCAGCGGTCGAAGGGCATTCATCGGTAAAAATGGGGTTCGACAGGCTCACCCCGAACGGTTTTTGAACCTGAAGCGAAAGTCCTAATGATAAA
>JAAUTD010000395.1 GCA_012031845.1 Synechococcaceae cyanobacterium SM1_2_3 | reverse complement strand
CGTTCTTCAAAGGCTACCGGCCGCAATTCTACTTCCGCACCACCGATGTCACGGGCGCGGTGGACTTACCGGAAGGGGTGGAAATGATCATGCCCGGCGACAACGTCAAAATGCAGGTCAGCCTGATTGCCCCGATTGCGATGGACGAAGGTCTGCGCTTCGCCATCCGCGAAGGCGGTCGCACCGTCGGCGCCGGCGTCGTCGCTAAAATCATTGAGTGAGCAATATGACTGCTACCAGCCAGCGCATTCGTATCCGCCTGAAGGCGTTTGATCATCGCTTGATTGATCAGTCAGCGCGGGAAATCGTCGAAACCGCCAAACGCACCGGCGCTCAGGTTCGCGGTCCTATTCCGCTGCCGACCAAAATTGAACGGTTTACCATTCTGATTTCGCCGCACGTCAACAAGGATGCCCGTGATCAGTATGAGCTGCGCACACACAAGCGGTTGATGGACATTGTTGACCCCACTGATAAAACGGTGGACGCGCTGATGAGACTCGATCTCGCGGCTGGCGTGGATGTGCAGATTAAGCTGAACTAAATATTTGAGATGCAGCAGGCCATGAGGGGCAGCCTTCCCCTCCTCTGGCCTGAAGTCACCCAAAGCAGAGGTTAATAAAATGGCAATAGGACTTGTCGGCCGTAAGGCCGGTATGACTCGCGTATTCACGGAAGATGGCGCTTCAATTCCCGTAACGCTCATCGAAGTTGAACCTAACCGTGTGACTCAGGTTAAGACTGAGGACATTGATGGTTATCGCGCTCTGCAAGTGACCGTCGGCTCCCGTCGGGCCAGCCGCGTGACCAAGCCGATGGCTGGGCACTTTGCCAAGGCGGGTGTTGCTCCAGGTCGGGATTTATGGGAATTCCGCTTGGCTGATGGTGAAGGCGCAGAGATCGTCGTCGGCGCTGAGTTAAACGTGGATTTGTTCAAAGTCGGTCAGAAAGTCGATGTGACCGGCACCACAATCGGCAAGGGTTTCGCTGGCGCTATCAAGCGTCATCACTTTAGCGGGCAGCGCTCCACGCACGGTAATTCGCTGTCGCATCGCGCCCCCGGTTCGATCGGTCAGAATCAGAGTCCCGGTCGAGTG
Source organism: Synechococcaceae cyanobacterium SM1_2_3 (assembly GCA_012031845.1). Lineage (GTDB taxonomy): Bacteria > Pseudomonadota > Gammaproteobacteria > Competibacterales > Competibacteraceae > Contendibacter. Next base: position 2,201 of record JAAUTD010000395.1, on the reverse strand, counting down.
TTCAAGGGCAAGAAAATGGCTGGACATCTTGGCGCAGCACAGCGTTGCACCCAGAACCTGGAAATCATCCGGGTTGATGCGGAGCGAAATCTGCTGGCGATCAAGGGGGCGGTGCCTGGCGCCAAAGGCGGCGATGTCATGGTGCGACCTGCTGTGAAAGCGCGTCGCTAAGGGGGTGATATGGAACTTCAGATTAAGAATTCGAGCGGTGCGGCAGCCGGCCAGATGGCGGTCGCTGATAGTATTTTTGACCGACCGTTCAATGAAACGCTGGTGCATCAGGTGGTGGTGGCTTATATGGCGGGCGCCCGTGCGGGCACCCGTGCGCAGAAAACCCGCGCCGAAGTCAGCGGTGGTGGCATCAAGCCCTGGCGTCAGAAAGGGACTGGCCGCGCCCGTGCGGGCAGTACCCGTGGCCCAATCTGGCGGAGCGGCGGCGTCACTTTCGCGGCGAAACCACAAGACCACTCGCAGAAAGTGAATCGCAAGATGTATCGCGCCGCCATGTGCGCCATTTTCTCCGAGTTGCTGCGTCAGGATCGGCTGTTAGTAGTGGACGCGCTCAATGTGCCTGAAATCAAGACCAAACACATGATTACCCAGTTACAGACTCTGGGTTTGGCTGACCAGCACCGGGTCTTGTTAGTCACCGAAAGCATGGATCTGAATCTGTTCCTTTCAGCTCGTAACCTTCGTGGCTTGGCAGTGAGCGATATCGCCAACCTGGACCCGGTTAGCCTGGTGGCAACGGATACAGTGGTGATGACGGTCGGTGCGGTGCAGCGCATTGAGGAGTGGCTGGCATGAATCAGGAACGCTTAATTCAGGTTTTGCTGGCTCCGCATGTCTCGGAGAAAAGTAACCGGGTCGCCGAACGCTATAACCAGGTCGTGTTCAAGGTGGCTCGTGACGCCACCAAGCCGGAAATCAAGGATGCCGTAGAACTCATGTTCAAGGTCAAAGTCAAGGGCGTTGCCGTGCTGAATGTCAAGGGCAAGCGCAAGCGCTTTGGAGCCATGAACGGGCGGCGTTCCGACTGGCGGAAAGCCTATGTATCCCTCGAAGCGGGTCAGGAAATCGATTTCCTGGTCGCCGAGTGATCCTGCGGACCTTGCCCCGGCATACGATAAAAAGGTAAATCTCATGCCCATCATCAAGACCAAACCGACTTCACCGGGCCGGCGTTTCGTGATCAAGGTGGTTAATCCAGCTCTGCACAAGGGTCGGCCCTATGCCCCGCTGCTCGAAAACCAGACTCGAAACGGTGGTCGCAACAATTTAGGTCGTATCACCACCCGGCATCAGGGTGGCGGCCACAAGCAGCATTATCGGCTGGTTGACTTCAAACGCGACAAGGACAATATCCCGGCCAAGGTTGAGCGGCTGGAATATGATCCCAACCGCAGCGCCCACATTGCGCTGCTGTTGTACGCCGATGGCGAGCGTCGCTACATCATTGCCCCGCGAGATGTGAACGCTGGCGCAATGCTGATGTCCGGTCCTGCCGCCCCGATCAAGCCCGGTAATGCCTTGCCGCTGCGTAATGTGCCGGTCGGCAGCCAGGTGCATTGTGTGGAACTCCGCCCTGGCAAAGGTGCGCAACTGGCGCGTAGCGCTGGAGCTTCAGTGCAGTTGGTGGCTCGTGAAGGCAGCTACGCTACCTTGCGGTTGCGTTCCGGCGAGATCAGAAAGGTACATGCGGATTGCAAGGCGACCCTTGGCGGAGTAGGTAACGAGGAACATAACCTGCGCTCACTGGGCAAGGCGGGCGCCAAACGCTGGCGCGGGGTCCGGCCTACGGTGCGCGGCGTCGCCATGAACCCGGTGGATCACCCACATGGTGGTGGCGAAGGCCGTACTTCGGGTGGCCGTCATCCGGTGTCACCGTGGGGTGCGCCTACCAAAGGCTACAAAACTCGCTCGAATAAGCGCACTGATAAGTTCATTGTGCGTCGGCGTAAAGCGAAATAATTACAGAGGCCGTCTGGCCTGATGACCGGACGGTATCCCCGCCGAACCGGGGATACGTAACCGAGAGGATAAGTAAGGTGCCACGTTCGATAAAAAAAGGGCCGTTTGTTGATCTTCATCTGCTCAAAAAGGTGGATCAAGCGGTTGCTACCAATACCCGGCGGCCGATCAAGACCTGGTCGCGGCGTTCAATGATTTTGCCTGACATGATCGGGTTGACTATTGCTGTG
>JAAUTD010000394.1 GCA_012031845.1 Synechococcaceae cyanobacterium SM1_2_3 | reverse complement strand
GGAGCGAAAGTCCTGTACCCATGAATACCCTTCGACCGCTGAGTGTGCCGAGGCGTCAGGGCGAACGGATGGAGCGAAAGTCCTGAAGATAATCCAGCCTCAGCTTTCCAAGTCGGTGAAAATCGCCTTCGGTATAAAAGCCTCAAAGCGAGCAACCCTGTGACCTTCATCAACATCCCCCCCGCAATCCAGCTTGACGAAAACGAACTGCACTTTCAGTTCAAGCTGGCGTCCGGTCCCGGCGGCCAGAATGTAAACAAGGTCGCTACGGCGGCGGAACTGCGCTTCGACGCTGCGCATTCACCGGCGCTGCCAGACGAGGTGCGAACACGGTTGATCGCCTTGGCCGGGAGCCGAATGAACAAGGAGGGCGAATTGCTGATCACCGCCCGGCGCTTTCGCAGTCAGGAGCGTAACCGCCAGGACGCCATTGATCGGCTGGTCGCGCTGATCCAGAAAGCCACCGAAATCCCCAAGCCCCGGCTCAAACTCAAACCTTCCCGCGCCGCCAAACGACAGCGGGTGGCGGAAAAACGGCGCATCGGCGAAAAGAAGCAGACCCGCAAAATCAGCGGATCATCCGGGGACTACGAGTGAATCTCAACCTTGCCCACGCGCCGTGTCCTTGCGGCTCGGCCAAACCGTATAGCGCCTGCTGTGGCCGCTTTCTCGACGAGGCGCGACAACCGGAGACCGCCGAGGCGCTAATGCGCTCGCGCTATTCGGCCTATGTTCGGATGCGGGAAGATTATTTATTGCGCACCTGGCACCCCTCAACCCGACCCAATCAGATCGATTTCAGCGACGCCGCAACAACTCGCTGGCTGGGCCTGAAAATTATCCGCAGTGAAGCGGGCGGCCCCAACGATCAACACGGCATCGTTGAATTCGCCGCCCGATACAAAGTCGGCGGCAAGGCGCAGCGGATGGTCGAAATCAGCCGCTTCGTTCGGGAAAATAGCGGCTGGTTTTATCTGAACGGCGCACTGCCGCCGCCGAAACCGCTCCGACGTTGACACCGCCAGAATTTTCGCTCCTTCCGTTCGCCCTGACGCTTCGGCGCACTCAGCCGTCGAAGGGCATTGATCGGTAAAATTACGGGGTTCGACCGGCTCACCCCGAACGGTTTTTGCACCCGAAGCGAAAGTCATGACCGCAAATCTGCGGCGAACTTGCGGCGATCAGCGGCGAATCCACACTATTTATCGGCTGGACACCCGCCGGGGCTTGATGCAGAATCGCCGCCTTTGATTGACAAGGATTCCGGCTTGAGTCATGGCGAAACTGCTACTGCTGAATGGTCCTAACCTGAATTTGCTAGGTATGCGCGAACCTGCGGTTTACGGCGCTGACACCCTCGCCGATATTGAACAACGCTGCGTAGAACTAGCCCGGCAACTAGGCTTGCATGAACTGGCCTGTTTCCAGAGCAACGCCGAATATCAACTGATCGAGCGCATTCACGCCGCCCGTTCGGAAAACATCGCTTTCATCGTGATCAATCCCGCTGCCTTGACCCATACCAGCGTGGCGCTGCGCGACGCCCTGCTCAGCGTCGCCATTCCCTTCATTGAAGTGCATCTGTCCAACGTATTCGCCCGCGAGCCGTTCCGCCACCATTCCTATTTGTCCGATATTGCGGTTGGCGTGATTAGCGGCCTGGGCGCACACGGTTATGAACTGGCGCTGTGCGCCGCTGACCGCTATCTCGCGCCGCCACAGTAGATCGCCGCCATGCCGATGGATATTCGCAAGATCAAGAAACTCATTGAGTTGCTCGAAACCTCGGGCATCGCCGAAATTGAAATCAAGGAAGGCGAAGACTCGGTGCGGATCAGTCGCCAACCTCAGGGTAACGTCATGCCGCCGCCCTGGGCGATGCCCAACTACTACGGGTCACCGCCCGCCAATGCGTCAGCCGTGGTTGTGGCATCCGCCGCGCCGCCCGCTGAAGCCGATCCCGTCAAGGGCCATATCCTGCGTTCGCCGATGGTGGGCACCTTCTACCGCGCCGCCGCGCCCGGCTCCAAACCGCTGGCGGAAATCGGCCAGTCGGTCACTATCGGCGATGCGGTGTGCATTATCGAAGCGATGAAAATGTTCAACCAGATTGAGGCCGACTGCGCCGGAGTCATTACCCGGATTCTGGTCGAGAACGGCCAGCCGGTTGAATTTGATCAGCCCTTGCTGATTATCGAATAAGCCCGCCATGTTCGAGAAAGTGGTCATCGCCAATCGCGGAGAAATCGCCCTGCGCATCCTGCGCGCCTGCCGTGAACTGGGCATCCGCACTGTTGCGGTTCATTCCACCGCCGACCGCGAACTCAAGCATGTGCGGCTGGCCGACGAAACCGTTTGCATTGGCCCGCCGCCCGCCGCCGAAAGCTATCTGAACATGCCCGCGATCATCAGCGCCGCCGAAGTCACTGACGCGGTGGCAATTCATCCGGGCTATGGCTTCCTGTCGGAAAACGCCGATTTCGCCGAACGGGTGGAGCAAAGCGGCTTCATCTTCATCGGCCCGAAACCGGAGACGATTCGGCTGATGGGCGACAAGGTGTCGGCGATCCGGGCGATGCAGGAGGCAGGAGTCCCCTGTGTGCCGGGTTCAGACGGACCGCTGGGGGACGATCCGCAAGCCACTTTGCATACCGCCCGCGAGATTGGCTATCCGATCATCATCAAGGCGTCTGGCGGCGGCGGCGGACGCGGGATGCGAGTCGTGCATAGCGAAGCAGCGTTGCTGAACACGGTGGAATTGACCCGCAGCGAAGCCAACGCCGCGTTCGGCAATCCGATTGTGTACATGGAAAAGTATCTGGAACATCCGCGTCACATCGAAATTCAGGTGTTGGCCGACACCCACGGCCACGCCATTCATCTGGGCGAGCGCGATTGTTCCATGCAGCGCCGCCATCAGAAAGTGATGGAGGAAGCGCCTGCGCCGGGGATGACCGCCGAGCAGCGCCAGCGCATCGGCCAGATTTGCGTGGACGCCTGTCGGCGAATTGGCTATCGCGGCGCAGGCACTTTCGAGTTTCTGTATCAGAACGATGAGTTCTACTTTATCGAGATGAACACCCGGATTCAGGTCGAACATCCGGTCACGGAACTGATTACCGGGATTGATATTGTCAAGCAACAACTGCTGATTGCCGCCGGGCAGCCACTCGGTTATCAGCAGGCCGATATTCGGATCAACGGTCATGCGCTGGAATGTCGGCTGAACGCCGAAGACCCGGACAGTTTTGCGCCTTCGCCGGGCGCGATTAGCCAATATCACGCCCCCGGCGGACCGG
>JAAUTD010000051.1 GCA_012031845.1 Synechococcaceae cyanobacterium SM1_2_3 | reverse complement strand
AATTCGGTTTTGGCACCGCCGCCTTGATTGCCGCTGGTTGCGTGATGATGCGCAAGTGCCACCTCAACACCTGCCCGGTCGGCGTCGCCACTCAGGACGCCGAACTGCGCAAGCGCTTCCCTGGGCAACCGGCCCACGTCATTAACCTGTTCACCTTCCTGGTGCAGGAAGTGCGCGAACTGATGGCCGAACTGGGCTTCCGCACCTTCAACGAAATGATCGGGCGGATGGATCGGCTCGACATGCGCCGGGCTATTCACCACTGGAAAGCGCGAGGACTGGATTTCACCCGGTTGCTGACCGTTCCTTCAGCGCCGCCCGGCGTCGCCATTCATCATTGTGAAACGCAGGATCACGGGCTGGATGCAGTGCTGGATCGCCGCCTGATCGCCCAAGCCGCTCCCGCGCTGGAAATCAGACAGGCGGTGCAGATTGAAACGCCAGTCCGCAACAGTGACCGCACGGTGGGCGCGATGCTGTCCGGCGCGATTGCCCAGCGTTATGGTCATTCCGGCTTGCCGGATAACACCATTCATGTCCACTTGACCGGCAGCGCTGGTCAGAGCTTTGGCGCTTTTCTGGCGCGGGGCGTCACCCTCGATTTGCGCGGCGAAGCCAATGATTACGTCGGCAAAGGTCTGTCCGGCGGCCGCGTCATCATTCAGCCGCCCACCCAAAGTCAGCGCCGCGCTGAAGATCACATGATCGTCGGTAATACCGTGCTGTACGGCGCGATTGCCGGAGAATGTTATGTGCGCGGGGTAGCGGGCGAACGCTTTGCGGTGCGTAATTCCGGCGCGCTGGCGGTGGTCGAAGGCGTCGGCGATCACGGTTGCGAATACATGACCGGCGGCATCGTCGTGGTGCTGGGGCCAACCGGCCGCAATTTCGCCGCGGGCATGAGCGGCGGCATTGCCTATGTGCTGGACGAAACGGGGGATTTCGCCCGTCGCGCCAACCGCGACATGGTGGCGCTGGAACCGTTGAACGACAGCGCCGAGACCTTCAACGTCCACGTTTTGCGCGACGACTGGAGCGCATTGGCCCAGGCCGAATTGCCGGATGATCTGCTGCGGCATGATGCCCGCCGGGTGCAAATCCTGATTGCCCGTCACTACCTGCACACCGGCAGCGAACCCGCCCATCGGGTATTGGAACACTGGCGCGAAACCGTGCCGAAATTCATCAAGATCATGCCGCTGGATTACCGCCGCGCCTTGCAGGATTTGCAGGCCAAAGCATCCGCCGTCGCCCGCCATGATGAGAAGGCCAATCTGGCCGTAGGAGCATAACAATGGGTAAGCCGACTGGTTTTCTGGAAATTCCCCGCCACGAACACGGTTACGCGCCGATTGCCGAGCGGGTGATGCACTTTCGCGACTTTGTGGCTCCGCTGCCTGATCCCCAGGTTCGGGAGCAAGCCGCCCGCTGCATGGATTGCGGCATTCCCTACTGTCACAAGGGCTGCCCGGTTCACAACATCATTCCTGACTGGAATGACCTGGTCTATCGCGGCAACTGGCGCGAGGCGCTGGAGGTGCTGCATTCCACCAACAACTTCCCGGAGTTCACCGGTCGCATCTGCCCGGCACCCTGCGAAGCCTCCTGCACCCTCAACTTCAACGATCAGCCAGTCACGATCAAGGACATTGAATGCGCCATCATTGATCGCGGCTGGGCTGAAGGCTGGGTCAGGCCGCAGATCGCCGCCCACCGCACCGGCAAGCGGGTCGCCATTGTCGGCTCCGGTCCCGCCGGACTGGCCTGTGCGCAACAACTGGCGCGGGCCGGCCACGATGTGGTGGTGTTCGAGAAAAACGACCGGATTGGCGGTCTGCTGCGTTACGGCATCCCTGATTTCAAGCTGGAAGCCGGGCTGATTGATCGCCGTCTGGCGCAACTGCGGGCCGAAGGCGTCGAATTTCGTCCCAACAGCCATGTGGGCGCTGATCTTCCCGCTCGTTCCCTGCTGGTGGAATTTGATGCAGTGGTATTAGCGGGCGGCTCTGAACAGCCTCGCGATCTCACGGTTCCAGGTCGGGAACTGCGCGGCATTCATTTCGCGATGGATTTTCTGACCCAACAGAATCGCCGGGTCGCAGGCGCAAAAATCGCTGCTGAGGACATTCTGGCGACCGACAAGGATGTGATCGTGATTGGCGGCGGCGATACCGGTTCCGACTGCGTGGGCACCTCGATCCGGCAAGGGGCGAAATCAGTCACCCAACTGGAAATCATGCCCCGCCCGCCGCTGCACGAAAACAAGCTGCTCACCTGGCCCAATTGGCCGCTGAAGCTGCGCACCTCCTCGTCACAGGAAGAAGGCTGCGAGCGCGACTGGGCCATCGCCACCCAATCCTTCCTCGGTCAGGACGGCCACGTCAGCGCGATCCGGATCGTGCGGCTGGAATGGCAGGAACGCGGCGGTCGACAAGTCATGGTGGAAATAGCCGATAGCGCCTTTGAGATGAAGGCGGGACTGGTGTTGCTGGCGATGGGCTTTGTCCATCCCGTTCACATCGGGATGCTGGGCGAACTGGGCGTTGCCCTGGATGAGCGCGGCAACATTCGCGCCGGGGAGGACGATTATCAAACCTCAGTCAACAAGCTGTTTACCGCCGGTGACATGCGGCGCGGGCAATCACTGGTGGTCTGGGCGATCCGCGAAGGGCGGCAATGCGCCCGCGCTGTCGATGAATATCTGATGGGCCATTCGGAGTTGCCGCGCTAAAACCGGATCAGTGCGAACGGGCAGAATGCCCGTTCCACCCCGTTAAATTTCGACCCATGAGGGCATAAGATGAACTGGCTTGAAGTCTGCGAACACCCGGCTTTACAAAATCTGCCTTTCAAAATCGAACTCGACGAGACCGGAAAAATCATTATGTCGCCGACCAGGGTTTATCACTCGATTTATCAGGGAGAGATTATTCATTTACTATTTGCCTTATCCAGTGACGGCAAGGCTATTGCGGAATGCGCCATCGCCACGCGCAAAGGCACCAAGGTTGCGGATGTAGCCTGGGCCTCTTCAGAACGGTTAAAAATCAATTTGGCCGGAAATCGAATGCTCCATCGCCCCGGAAATCTGCGTTGAGGTGCTTTCCACAGCCAATACCCAATGTGAAATACGCGAAAAACAGCAACTCTATTTCGAGAGCGGCGCACTGGAAGTCAGGTTATGCGATGCCGCAGGCCAAATGACCTTTTTTAGCCCTTCCGGCGAATTAGACCAATCCGGGTTATTTCCAGCGTTTCCCAAGCAGCTTGAGAAAGCTTGATGGCGGTTTATTTAATCCTGGCCCGATTCACAAAAACACTCTGCTCCAATCCATACAGCGCATCCAGTAGCGCGACCTGCAAACTCCCCGGCCCTTGCGCCATTCCGCTGCGATTTCGCCCGCCACTCCGAATATCGCGAGCGCCGCTACTGTCGCCGCGAATACATCGCGCTCCACCGCCAGAAACGCCCCAATCACCGCTGTTGCCGAACAACCCAGCCCGGTCACTCGCGTCATCAGCGGATGACCGTTGTAAATCGCCGCTACACGTTGACCGTCAGTGACATAATCCACCGCTCCCGTGACCGCAACCACCGTTCCGATCTGCTGCGCCAGTAACCGCGCCGCGTCCAGCGCCGATTCCGAGCCATCCAGGCTGTCCACTCCCCTCCCCTGTCGGCGCGATTGTTGCGCCAGCGCCAGAATCTCCGAGCCGTTGCCGCGAATCACTCCCGGTTTCAGCCGCGCCAAGGCGCTCGCCGCAGTCTTACGATACGGCGTTGCGCCCGCGCCTACCGGATCGAGAATCCACGGAATACCCACTATATTGGCTCTGACTGCCGCCAGCTTGCACGCCGCGATCTGTTCCGCATCCAGGGTGCCAATGTTAATCACCAACGCCTGGCTGATCGCAACGAAATCTTCGACCTCATCCAGGGAATGCGCCATCGCCGGTGAAGCGCCCAAAGCCAGCAGCGCATTCGCCGTGTTATTCATCACCACCAGGTTCGTGATGTTGTGAACCAGTGGCGCTTGCTCGCGCACTGCGCTGGCGATGTTCCACAACTGTTGCGCATCCAATGATCCAGCGCCCATGCTTTCCCCCTCACTCAAATACCGGATTTTCCTGCTCGGCCACCCGCACAAAGGTGGTGCGCTTGGTCAATTCCTTCAACTGCCCGGCCCCAACATAGGTACAGGCCGAGCGCAACCCGCCCAGAATATCCTTGACCGTCGCTTCCACCGCTCCCCGATAGGGCACCTGCACCGTTTTACCCTCGGAAGCGCGATATTCGGCGACTCCGCCGCTGTATTTCTCCATCGCGGTGCTGGAACTCATCCCGTAGAACCGCACCCAGGTCTGCCCGTCCTGCTCCAGAACGTCGCCGCCGCCTTCTTCATGACCGGCCAGCATGCCGCCCAGCATCACAAAATCCGCGCCCGCGCCAAACGCCTTGGCGACATCGCCCGCGCAGGTGCAGCCGCCGTCGGAAATAATCTGTCCGGACAGGCCATGCGCCGCGTCAGCACATTCAATAATCGCTGACAGTTGCGGATAACCCACCCCGGTTTTAACTCGCGTGGTGCAAACCGAACCTGGCCCAATCCCAACCTTGACCATATCCGCGCCCGACAGCAGCAGTTCCTCCACCATTTCGCCGGTGACCACATTACCGGCGATGATCACCTTGTCGGGATAACGCGCCCGCACCTCCCCCACCCGCGCTACAAAATGCTCGGAATAGCCATTCGCCACATCCATGCAGATAAATCTCAGATCAGGCTGACGCGCCAGAATCCGATCCAGCTTTTCCAGATCGGCATCCAGAATCCCGGTGCTGATAGCGACATGCGCCAGCCAGGCTTCATGACCTTCGGAGCGCAAGCGGGTCACAAACCCATCCCAGTCATCAACGGAATAATGCTTATGCACCGCCGTGCATAAGCCCTGCTGCGCCAGCGCCGCCGCCATCGCAAAAGTGCCGACGGTATCCATGTTGGCGGCAATGATCGGAATGCCGGTCCAGCTTTGCCCGCTGTGGCGAAACCGGAACGTCCGCTCCAGTTTCACCTGCGCCCGGCTGCTCAGCGTCGAACGCTTGGGCCGAATCAGCACGTCCTTAAACCCAGTTTCAAATCGGCTTCGATGCGCATTTACACCCGCCCATACAAATCCAGTAAATGCCGGTAATGACCAGCGACCTGATGTCCCACCTGATCCCAGCGAAACCGCCAGCGCCAGCAGCCGTCAGCCACCCCCGGCCGGTTCATCCGATGTTCGCCGCCCAGCGCCAGCACATCCTGCATCGGCGTCACCGCCAATCGCGCTACTGAGGCAAACGCCGCCCTCACTAATAACTCCGGCATCCGCTCCGGCCCGCCGCCCAGATAATTAAACAAATGGCTGCGCGTATGCGGATCCAGTTCATGGAACCAGCCCAGCGTGGTGTTGTTATCGTGAGTGCCGGTATAAACCACCGAATTGATGACATGATTGTGGGGCAGATAAGGATTGTCAGCGCCGCCGCCAAAAGCAAAGTGCAATACTTTCATGCCCGGCAAGTCATGATCATCGCGCAAGGTTTCCACTTCGGCGGTGATAATCCCCAAATCCTCAGCCACCAGCGGCAAAACGCCAAATTCCGCTTTTAATGCCTTGAACAGGGCGTCACCCGGCGCTAATTGCCAGCGCCCGTTAATAGCCGTTTTGGCGCTGGCCGGAATTTCCCAATACGCCTCAAGTCCGCGGAAATGGTCAATGCGCAGTAAATCAAACTGCTTTAACTGCGTCCGAATCCGCTCTTTCCACCAGAGGAAACCATTCTCTTGCATCGCCTCCCAAGCGTAATGCGGATTGCCCCACAATTGGCCGTCTGCCGAAAAATAATCAGGCGGTACTCCCGCCACCACTTCCCGCCGTCCGTCCCGATCCAGCAAAAAAAGCCTCGCGCTGCGCCCAGACATCAGCGCTGTCATAACCGACAAACAGCGGAATATCGCCAAACAGTAAAACGCCATGCTCATTGGCGTAATGCTTTAGCGTCATCCATTGCCGGTCGAATAGAAATTGCTCAAACTGGCATTGCAAAATCGCTTCGGCCTGTTGCTGGCGGATCGAAGCCAACGCCTTCGGATCGCGATCACGCAGATCACTGGGCCAGTTAAACCACGCCCGCTGCCCATTGGCGGCCCGAATCCCCTGATAGAGCGCGTAATCATCCAACCAATGCCGGTTCTGATGCCGAAATGTTTCAAAGGCCGCGAAGTCTTTGCCGCCGCGTCCCTGAAACCCGGTTCTGGCTTCAGCCAGCCGCCGCCGCCGATAAGCCCAGCCATCCTCCCCCGCGCCTGGCCCGCCATCAGCGCGTAACCAGCCCGCATCAATCAACGGCTCCAGCGCGATCAGCCGTGGATTGCCGGCATGAACCGACTGCGCTGAATAGGGCGACAAGTCATCATGGGTCGGTCCCAGCGGCAACGTTTGCCAGACCGTGAATCCGCACGCAGCGATAAAATCCACGAACCGGTAGGCGTCAACCCCCAGATCGCCGTTACCGTAACCGCCTGGCAGTGATGTTGGATGCAAGAGCAAACCTGCGCGGCGGCGGTCGAATGGCGAACCCATATTCATGAAATAGAACTCCTGGCTTGAGTGAGTTGTTGTGGGATTTAAGGTAAATATATAGCAATCCTAAACAAGTTTGTAGAACGGGCAGGATGCCCCAAACGGGTTTAGGATTGCCATATAGCAATTCTATACAGGTTGTTTATTAACATTATTCAAATAAGTTAAAATAATAATGAATAAGTATTGATTTTTAAAATTAAACAACCTGAGAAGGACTGCTGTATCTTCGGTTCACGCCGCATTAGCGATCCCGATGTAGTTCCTGGCCCAGCATTTCGCGAGTGATTAAAACTACGCCTTTTTCAGTACGGTAGAAACGCCTGGCGTCTTCCTGCGGATTTTCCCCCACAACGGTGCCCGGAGGAATAACGCAGCCACGGTCAATAATCACCTTATTAAGATGGCAGTAGCGGCCAATATCCACTTCCGGCAGCACAACAGAGTCCCGCAACTGCACAAAAGAATGCACCTGAACTTGTGGAAACAGCAGAGAGTGATTGACGTAGCCGCCAGAAATAATACAACCCTCCGCAATCATCGAATCTACCGCCATCCCGCGTCGCCCATCATCATCAAAGACAAACTTGGCGGGCGGTAATTGCTCCTGATAAGTCCAAATGGGCCAATGCTCATCATATAAATTCAATTCAGGATCGATGCCGACCAGTTCCATATTTGATTCCCAGAATGCATCTACCGTTCCGACATCGCGCCAATAGCTCTGCGCTTTGGTTTGCACATCCCGGAATGGATAGATCATGACCCGATGCCGTCCGATCAGGCGCGGCAACACGTCTTTGCCAAAGTCATGCTGAGAGTCTGAATTTTCAGCGTCTTCAATCAGTTGATCATATAAAAACTGGGTGTTAAATACATAAATTCCCATTGAAGCTAGTGCGACGCCTTCCAGATTAGGCAAGGTTTCTGGTTCCTTTGGCTTTTCAGTAAAGCGGATGACTTCATTATGCGCATTAACTGTCAGCACTCCAAAATCACTGGCTCGCTCCCGAGAAACTTCGACGCTGCCTACAGTCACATCAGCCCTGCTTTCGACATGGTGCGCCACCATTGGTCCATAATCCATTTTATAGATGTGATCGCCTGCTAAAATTAAAACAAATTCAGGCGCGTGGTTACGAATAATATCCAGATTCTGATAGACGGCATCCGCCGTACCCTTGTACCAAGATGTTTCATCAATCCGCTGCTGAGCAGGTAGCAACTCCACAAATTCGCCAAATTCCCCTCGCAGGAACCCCCATCCGCGCTGAATATGCTGAATCAGGGAATGCGCCTTATACTGGGTCAGCACACAGACCCGACGTATCCCAGAATTGATACAGTTTGACAATGGAAAATCAATAATCCGGTATTTGCCACCGAAAGGCGTGGCGGGCTTGGCGCGCCACAGCGTGAGTTGTTTGAGTCGGCTACCCCGTCCCCCCGCTAAAATCAGGGCAAGCGTCTCCCTGGTCAGACGGCTAACAAAACGTGAAGTGATAGCGGCGCTCATACGTTTAACAGCTCTCTTTGCTATGCTATTCAAATTTTCTGATTCTGAAAATCAGATGGCGCGGTAAACAGGCGCTGGAATTGCTTATAATAGCAAGATCTAAAAATGGTTTTTACCATTCTCCGCACTTGGGTTGCTATGATGCGAAGTGGGCTAGGCAACTGCGATGCTCAAATTTTCCAATGATGCACCCTGAGCATAACGACAACATGCAACATCCTGATCCATTTCAGGATGATCAGACGATCATGGATGCTACCCTGCTGCATGAGAGTCTTCATCCTGACCCTTTCGCCGTGCTGGTCGTCGCGTTCGCGGCGATTTTGGCATTATCAGAGTCTTTATTCCGGGTGCTCAGACGGTTGTTCTGACTGATATTTTGCAACCACTGCGCCGCGTGGCGCATACTGATCTGTTTGAATGGCGTGGTTCCGTTGCCATATTGCCGCAATACTACCGGCTGACATGGACTGATTCCCTGGGTCAGAGTTGGACCTCGCATGATCCTTATAGCTTTCCTCCGCAAATAAGCTTGTATGATTTGCATCTGTTTAATGAAGGTCGTCACCTGCATACCTATCGGGTATTAGGCGCTCATCCGCGTATTGTCAATGGCATTGCCGGAATTCTCTTTGCGGTCTGGGCGCCGAATGCTGCTCAAGTCAATGTGGTGGGTGACTTCAATAACTGGAGTCGTCTACGTCATCCATTACGCAGACGCGGCGGCATCTGGGAATTATTTGTCCCTGGTGCAAGCATTGGTATGTGTTATCAATACGAAATCCGCACTCAGGATACCGGCGAATGGCTGCGTAAAAGCGATCCTTATGGCCGTGGTTTTGAGCAAAGGCCAGCAACCGCAAGTGTTATTATTGATCATCATGTTCCCTATCCGTGGCGTGATGAAGCCTGGATGCTGCGGCAATGGAATTGGCAACAGGAGCCATTAGCAATTTATGAAGCCCATCTGGGTTCCTGGCAGCGGGATGGGCAAGGTAATTATCTGAGTTATCAGGAGTTGGCCCGCCGATTGGTCGCTTACGTCAGTTCTTTGGGATTCACCCATATTGAACTGATGCCGGTTACTGAACACCCACTGGATGCTTCCTGGGGTTATCAAACAACGGGCTATTTTGCGCCTACCAGTCGTCATGGTGATGTAAACGCATTTCGCTGGTTTGTTGACTATTGCCATCAAGCCGGAATTGGCGTCATTCTGGATTGGGTGCCAGGCCATTTCCCCAAGGATGATCATGGCCTGGCCCAGTTTGACGGAACCCATCTCTATGAGCATGAAGATCCAGCCCGGCGCGAACAACGTGGATGGGGTACGCTGGCATTTAATTACAGTCGAACCCAGGTCAAAAACTTTCTGCTTTCCAGCGCCTGTTTCTGGTTAGAGGAATGCCATCTCGATGGATTGCGGGTGGATGCGGTGGCCTCAATGCTCTATTTGGATTATGCCCGCGATTCAGGCGAGTGGGTTCCTAATCCTTTTGGCGGCAACGAGAATCTGGAAGCCATTATTTTTCTGCGCGAGCTGAATGATGTGATTCATCGCGCTTATCCCAGAGTTTTAATGATTGCTGAGGAATCAACGGCCTGGCCTTTAGTGACGAGGCCAGTCTGGATGGGTGGATTGGGTTTTGGGATGAAGTGGAATATGGGATGGATGCACGATACGCTGGAGTATGTAATCAATGATCCGGCTTTGCGTCGTTATCACCATGAATTACTGACATTCGGGATGTTATATACCTTCACTGAAAATTTTATGCTGCCTCTGTCGCATGATGAGGTTGTTCATGGCAAAGGATCGCTACTTTCCAGAATGCCAGGAGATCGGACTCAGCAGTTTGCCAATCTCAGGCTGTTATATGTTTATATGTGGACTTATCCTGGTAAAAAATTTTTGTTTATGGGCAATGAGTTTGCTCAGGAACTGGAATGGGATCATGCAAAAACTCTAAATTGGGACTTATTGCTTAAGTCCGAGCATCGCGGCATGCAACTATTAGTTCGCGATCTGAATTTTTTATATCAGTCCCTGGGCAGTCTGCATCGTACCGAGTTTGTGCAGGAAGGCTTTGAGTGGCTTGATTGTCATGATGCGCAGCATTCCATCGTGGCCTATTTGCGCTGTAGCGCTGGAGATAAGCCGGTCGTTATCATTCTTAACTTCGGCGCCATAGCGCGTCAGTCCTATCGGGTTGGCGTATCGTTACCAGGTTTGTATCAGGAAATATTGAATTCTGACGATTTAATTTATGGTGGCAGTGGCGAAAAAAACGGTGAAATATATGCGGAACCAGTGGTTCATATGGGACAGGCCTATTCTTTATTACTGGATTTGCCGCCATTAACTGGAGTGATTATTGCTAACACAGACTGCTCTAATGCAGATCAGTATGATAAATAATTTTTAATTACTTGGCTTAAAGAAAGCTATTTTAATTTTTATACAGCTATTCTGGAGTTAGCACTGTGAAGTTGCAACAACTACGGTATCTCACGGCGATTGTTCGCAATAGTTTGAATATTTCATCGGCAGCCGAGAGCTTGTATACCTCTCAGCCAGGAATTAGCAAGCAATTAAGGCTGTTAGAGGAGGAGCTTGGCGTTGAGCTATTTAGCCGCAATGGCAAACATTTAACCGAGATTACCCCGATTGGTCGGCAAATTATCGCCAAAGCTGAAAGCATTTTACGCGAAGTCAACAATATTCAGATTCTGGCTGAAGAATATCGTGATGATCGACGCGGCAACCTGTCAATAGCCACGACACATACCCAAGCCCGTTATGCTTTGCCGCCGGTAATTCAGGCATTCCGTGAGCGTTACCCAGCGGTAGCTTTGCAGGTGCATCAAGGTTCGCCAGCACAAATTGCTGAATTGGTGCAATCTGATGATGTGGATTTTGCCATCGCTACTGAATCCCTGGAATTATTTAATGATTTGGTGATGATGCCGTGTTATATCTGGCAACGCTGTGTTTTAGTGCCCAGTGGGCATCCCTTGGTAGAATTGGAATCTCTGACTTTACACGATA
Source organism: Synechococcaceae cyanobacterium SM1_2_3 (assembly GCA_012031845.1). Lineage (GTDB taxonomy): Bacteria > Pseudomonadota > Gammaproteobacteria > Competibacterales > Competibacteraceae > Contendibacter. The sequence goes on along the minus strand of JAAUTD010000051.1, from coordinate 4,825 downwards.
TCGCCAAATATCCATTAGTGACCTATGTGTTTGGTTTTACCGGACGCTCGCAACTGGATGAATCTTTTCGCAATGCCCAGCTTAAGCCAGTGGTTGCTTTTACTGCGACCGATGCGGACGTGATTAAAACCTATGTCCGCCTGGGGATGGGAGTCGGCATTGTGGCCCGCATGGCTTATGACTCCCGCCAGGATCAGGACCTGGTTCAACTGGACGCCAGTCATCTGTTTTCTGCCAACGTGACTAAAATCGGTTTCCGGCGCGGCATGTTTCTTCGGTGCTATATGTATGACTTTATCGAATTGTTTGCCCCTCATCTCAATCGTGATCGCGTTCGCCTGGTTGAGCGGCTGCAAACCGGCGAAGAAATTATGAGCCTGTTTGAACTGGCGGATCTGCCTATTTTATAATTCAGCCTTGATATTAATGGCATAAGAGGTAATAGAAAATGCAAGAATCTCCTGTTGCCATGCGAATGACCTTATTAGCCTGTTTCGAGAACGTGCTGGCGCAATTGGATGCCTTTTGCGCCGCAGTTCGCCACGATACTGAATTACCCGCATGGACCTCACGCACTGAAGCAGAACTTGCCGATAATCTCAATATGCGAGCCAAAGCCATTCAGAGTTATCGGGCGCTCTGGTATGAAAATGATCATGAGGATGGACGGGAGACCTTGACCTGTCCGGGCATTGTCGGCGCCAGCGTAAAGACCTTAATCGCTGCTCACGCCTGCAATAGCGCAAAAGATCAGTTTAAAGCAGCGGTTCTGGCAATTAAATCCTGTGGCCGAATCGAGGCAAAGAGCGCCATGACCGATTTACACCAGCGTTGGGAGCCGGTCGCTGAGGCCATGCGACGAATGGGCGCGGCCCGGCTTAACCTCAAGCAGGCTTATCGCCATATTCCGGTGCTTGAACAATGCCCGATCAAAATTGGTTTCACTTGGTCCAAACAAGGCCGCGTCATCCAGCGCACCAGTGTTGAAACCGCCCGCCGCTTGTTGGAACAGAGGATGGAAACTCCGCAGATTCGTCTGGAACAACAGCGTTTAAGCGAAATCAGCAACGATGAACCACTGGCGCGAGTCCGTAGTGTCTGTCCTCATTTGCGGGCTAATATCGTATTTGCCGAAATCGGCGGCTCTGGGATATCGCGGCGATTGATGCAAGCGCCTCTGCCCATTCTGGTGCCCATGAAAAACCATGATCATTTACCGGAATTTGTATCGGTATCACCAGAACCACCGGCAAATCCTCGCTTGCGCCGCTCTGATGTCCGCATTGAGGACGAGCCTTTTCTCCCTTCGATCCGGGTGCATCGTTATCGCAATCCTTATCGCAACCCGTGATCTTGAATTAAATCTATTCAGAATCAGAAGCTAGCTTTCAAACAGCCCGGCAATACCGGCCAGCCCTCAAAAAATAGCCTAAAATCAGTTCTCGTTCTTTCCATGTCTTTATACTTTCATCTATCGAATCCGCCAGGAGACTCTTCCTAATGTCAGCACGCTCACGCGTATGGCCCGGCAACCCGTATCCTCTCGGCGCAACCTGGGATGGCAAAGGCGTTAATTTCGCCCTCTTTTCCGCCCACGCTGAAAAAGTGGAATTATGCTTGTTCGACGCATCGGGCCAGCGCGAAATTGAACGCTTGATGCTGGCCGAAAATACCGATCAAATCTGGCATGGCTATGTGCCGGGATTGTGGCCGGGCGCCTTGTATGGCTACCGGGTTTCCGGCCCCTACGAACCCCAGATCGGTCATCGCTTTAACCATCACAAGTTGCTGCTTGATCCCTACGCCAAGCAATTCTATGGCTCGCTGCACTTGCGTGACGAACACTGCGGTTTCCAGGTGGGGCATCGCGACGCCGACCTGTCTTTCGACATCCGCGACAACGCCAGCAGTATGCTCAAATGCGTGGTGGTGGATGCCCGCTTTAACTGGGAAGGCGACCGCTCGCTCGAAACCCCCTGGTCGCGAACCCTGATTTATGAAACTCATGTTCGCGGTTTCACCATTCGCCATGAAGGAGTGCCCCATCATTTGCGCGGCACCTTCGCCGGCCTTGCTCACCCGGAGGTCATCAAATACCTGCAATCGCTGGGCATCACTGCCGTCGAACTGATGCCGGTGCATTCCTTCGTGGATGATCGCTTTCTGACCGACAAGGGCCTGCGCAATTACTGGGGCTACAACACCCTGTGCTTTTTCGCCCCGGAAACCCGCTATCTGAGCGGCGGCGATCTGGTCGAATTCAAGACGATGGTCAAGCGCCTGCACGATGCGGGCATCGAGGTTCTGCTGGACGTGGTGTACAACCATACCGCCGAGGGCGACCAGTTGGGGCCGACGCTCAGCTTCAAGGGCATTGATAACGCCTCCTACTACCGCCTGATGCCCAACGACCGCCGCCATTACATCAACGACACCGGCTGCGGCAACACTCTGAATCTGATGCACCCACGGGTGTTGCAGATGGTAATGGACAGCCTGCGCTATTGGGTCAATGAAATGCATGTGGACGGCTTCCGCTTCGATTTGGCCGTCACTTTGGGTCGCGAAGAATACGGCTATGACCGCGCGGGCGGTTTCTTCGACGCCATCCGCCAGGACCGGCCATGTCGCGGGTTAAAATTATCGCCGAACCGTGGGACATCGGCCCCGGCGGTTATCAGCTTGGCAGCTTCCCAGCGGGCACTGCGGAATGGAACGACCGCTTTCGCGATAGCGCGCGCCGATTCTGGCGCGGCGATGACGGCATGTTGGGCAAACTGGCGTCCAACCTGCTGGCGTCCAGCGATCTGTTTGAACACGACTGTCGGCGACCTTGGGCTACGGTCAATTACATCGCCAGCCATGATGGGTTTACTCTGGCGGATCTGATGAGCTACAACGAGCGCCATAACGAGGCCAACGGCGAAAACAACCGCGACGGTCATCCGTCCAATTTCAGCAATAACCACGGCGTCGAAGGCCCCACTGCCGATCCCAATATCCAGCAAATTCGCCTGCGACAGCGGCGCAACATGCTGGCCACCGTGCTCCTGGCGCAAGGCACCCCGATGCTGCTGGCCGGCGATGAATTCGGCCGCAGTCAGCAGGGCAACAACAACGCCTATTGCCAGGACAATGAAATCAACTGGCTGGATTGGAATATCACCGCGCCAGATGAACGGGAATTTCTCGATTTTGTCCGCCGCCTGATCAATCTGCGTCGCGATCACCCGGTATTGCGCCGGTCGCGCTTCATGCACGGGTTACAGATTTCCAAGACCACGGGTCTGCGCGATGTGGACTGGATCAGCCCCGGCGGCGGCGCTATGAACGACTATCACTGGCAGGAACCCAAAGCACGTTGTTTTGGCCTGCTGCTGGCGGGCGATGCCGGGGAATACTTCACTGCCGAAGGCTACCCGGAAACGGATGAGTCGCTCTTAATCATCTTCAACGCCGGTCCAACCGCCCTTCCTTTCCGCATGCCCACGGTGCGCGGGGCCAGCCATTGGCGCTGCCTGCTGGACACGACCCGCCCGCAATTGGCGTCGGGCGAATGCCTGCTGGATAACGGCGGCGAGTTTCAAATGGAATCCTGGGCCGTCGCCGTATTTGCCCTGGTGATGGACACCCCGGATTAAAAAGAGACCCGAATGAGCATTGGCATTCATGCACTACATAAACGCTTCGGCAGCTTTGTCGCCCTTGACAACATCAACCTCACCATTCCAGTCGGCCAGTTAGTCGCCCTGCTGGGACCATCGGGCTGCGGCAAAACTACCTTGCTACGGATCATCGCTGGCCTGGAAACCGCCGATTCCGGTCAAATTCTGTTCAATGGCGAAGACGCCAGCCGCCGTCACGTTCAGGATCGCCAGGTCGGCTTCGTCTTCCAGCACTACGCCCTGTTTCAACACATGACCGTGTTTGAAAACGTGGCGTTTGGCTTGCGGGTCCGGCCCCGCGCCCGCCGTCCCAACGACGTTCAGATTCGCGACAAGGTTCACGCCCTGCTGGAACTGGTGCAACTGGGCTGGGTAGCCAACCGTTATCCCAACCAGTTGTCCGGCGGTCAACGCCAGCGGATTGCGCTGGCGCGGGCGCTGGCGGTGGAGCCACAGGTTTTGTTGCTGGATGAGCCTTTTGGCGCGCTGGACACCAAGGTCCGCAAGGAGCTGCGCCGCTGGCTGCGCCGCCTGCATGACGAGCTGCACATCACCAGCGTGTTTGTCACCCACGATCAGGAGGAGGCGCTGGAAGTCGCCGATCAGATCGTGGTGATGAATCGCGGTCAAGTCGAACAGATTGGTTCGCCGCAAGAAGTCTACGACGCGCCAGCCACGCCTTTTGTCTACCAGTTCCTGGGCAACATCAATCTGTTTCACAGCCGGGTTCACGCGGGTTGGGCGCGAGTGGGCGGGCTGCGGGTTCAGGTTCCCGAATACAACAACACGGATCATGCGTCGGCCATGATCTACATTCGTCCGCACGATATTGACGTGCTGCGCGAGCCGGAAGATGGCGACACCACACTCTCCGCCAAAGTCAGTCGGGTTTCTACGCTGGGATCTTTGGTGCGGCTGGAACTGACGCAACCGCCCAATGATGAAATTACCGAAGTGGAAATGACCCGCGAACGCTATACGGCTGACCCGCTGCACGTCGGGGATTCCGTTTTCGTCAAGCCCCGACAGTTGCGGGTGTTCCTGGATGACTCCAAACCCGCGCCGCCCATGCACTGGAGCGGCGACGGCGACGGGATTTGAGTCTCAGGACTTTCGCTCCATCCGTTCGCCTGATGCTTCGGCAAGCTCAGCGGTCGAAG
>JAAUTD010000393.1 GCA_012031845.1 Synechococcaceae cyanobacterium SM1_2_3 | reverse complement strand
ATACAGTGTGCCCATGACTCACCTCATTGATTCTCCCCTCGCCCGCTTGCGGGAGAGGGGCCGGGGGGAGAGGGCGCTACTCCTCTCAACCGACATAGAAAAATCGGGATCGCCGGGCCGCACCGCAATCCCCAACGCCTGCACCCCATCGGCGCCCGGCAGCGGCAACAACAAAAACCGGTCGCAGCTCAAATCCAGCACCCCGCACACTTCGGCTACCAACTGCTGCCGTTCGCGCACCGTCAAAAAGCACTCAAACACCGATTTTTGCCCGCCGCAGGCATAGCCCTTGAGAACGTGCAGCGCCGCCTGCAAGCGATCCGGATCGGTCACGTCATAAGCAGCAAGATAGAAATCGCGGTCTGGCATTGCCGGAGTCCTCAGCCGAAGCCAATGGATTCTTAATACCGCAACCCGCGCAAATAAGCTGGAATGGCAAGCTTGCCGGAGATGAAAAACCCCACGCTCATCGCAGGGCTGTTAAGTTCATTACTTTCAGGACTTTCGCTCAACCCGTATAAATTCGTCATACCCGCGAAAGCGGGTATCCAAGCCTTTCAGTGGCTTACTGGATTCCTGCTTACACAGCAATGACGCAAAGCGAAAGCTCTAAAACTGTAATTGTCCCATTCACAAGCTATAGTTAATGGGCAACAATCATCAAGGAGAACAACAGGCTATGAATGAAGTGACAGCGACTCATTTTCGCGATCATCTGCACACGGAAGTTGATCAGATCATCGCCAATCATGAAATTCTGCGGGTTCGTCGTCAGCAAGGCGGCGCTTTCGTGGTGATGGGCGAAGATGACTGGCGCGCTATTGAAGAAACGCTTTATCTCAACCAGACGCCTGGATTAGTCGAAAGTCTGCATCGGGCTGCCCAGGAACCCTTGGGAGATGGGGTGCGTCTTGAGGATTTGGACTGGTGACTTGGACGGTAATTTTGAGCAGGCAGGCCACTAAGGATGCCCGCCGACTGGCACAGGCTGGACTCAAACCACAAGCGGAGAAACTTTTGAACCTGTTGGCGGAAGACCCGTTTCTGACCCCACCTCACTACGAGAAACTGGTAGGTAATCTTGCCGGGTTCTACTCACGGCGAATCAACATTCAACATCGCCTGATCTATCAGATTGATCTCGATCAGCGCACCGTTCATGTGCTGCGCCTGTGGACGCATTACGAATAGGACGATGAAAAACAGTCTTTCAGGTTGCGGGGGTATTGGCAATCACCCGGTATTCTTCCAGCCGCGCCCCAAACCGGCACAGATCGTCGGCGGATAATTCCCGCCCGCGCCAGTCAGGTGGCAAATCCAGACTCAAATGCAAATAGCGCCCGCCGCGCTGACACACTTGCGCCGCCAAATGAATCGGCAGGGTGCCAATCACTACATCGCCGGGCTGAATGATTTGCGGATCGAGATGATTGATCACCTGATCCACAATAAGACCTTGCGCTGCCGCCCAATCCAATGCGCCGGGATGGCGGGAAATGAAGAGTGTGGTCATGCGTCATCGCTTTCGATAGAAACCGGAAATAGCGGCGCCAAGCGACTGGCGGACAACACATCATCCCGATTGAAAAAGTCCAGATTTCCGGTTGAATCGCATAGCCAGAATTCCTGAGCGCCCATTGCGAAATACAACTGCTTTTTCTCGTTCATTTCTTCTGTCGTGTTTGAAGGTGAAAGAATCTCCACTACGATTTCCGGCGCTTCCTGATAGGGATTGGCTCGGCGGTTCCTTTTGAAAAATGCAGTGCTCCCCCAAGCCACGTCAGCGACCTTGACGCCTTCAGCAGTCTGAATGCCACACTCGACCAGCGGCTCGCCACCTGTCAACAACGTGCTAAGCCAGCGCACAATCCGTGCCTGATAAAGACCGTGCTGATTGCTCGCTGGACTCATCACAATTTGCCCTCGGCGATTGGTTTCAAACTTGAACGGCATGTCCCGAAACAACGGGTTATCGCAGATTTGCTGCCATTGCATAGGGGTGTGCTCCCGTACTCTTCATTCAATGCAACCCTTTATCCAGCCGATCCAATACATAAACACCATCTTCATAATGACCGAATTAGCCGTTTGGCGTCCGCATCGGCCCAAGCGTCGCATTCGCGAGTGCTACCTTTGTAATCACCGCCTTTGAGCGGCTTGAAATCAAGTGAAGGTGGATTGTAGTTTTCACCCTCCTCCAAGCGTCGCGCCAGTTGATCTTGGCGCTCGTTGATATGGCGCAACCGATCCGGAGCCAAGTCGTCTAGCGTTTGCCTAAATCGAGGCCCAAAAACCAGCTTGGGCGTGATCGGTTCCAACAGTCCGGCGCCATAAACGGTGCGATACGCTTCCTGCCAGACCAGTTCTCCCCAGGGAGAAAACACCGCTTGTCCATCAAGTACGTTCACCAGCGATTCCGGCACATCGGCCACCTCCGCCTCGTGGACAGGCAAACCCGCCGCGATGCGCCGAAATACCGCGAGATGCTGGCGCAAAATAGCTTCGGAATCGAGTTGCACCGGCAAACGCGGCAAACGCAGCAATTGTTCGGTTCGTTCAAAGACATAGACGCTCTCATCGGCGTAAATCATTCCCAGCGCCTGCATAAAGCCTTGAACACTCTTGAAACCGCCAGTGAGATTGAACACCACCCGATAACCAGCCTTTTGGTAACCGCCAAGTGTCTCGGCGCACCACGCCACTAGATCCGACATGGCCCAACGGAAGCTGTCCGGGTCATCGGTGCGCAAATCCCGCACCCGCTTCACTTCAACGAGATGGCCGTAGCGTTCGAGCACATCCGCTACGATGCGGGCGGTGCTTTCACCCAGCCAGGTATCCGTCGCCAACAGAACATGTTGGTCGCGAACAATGCCGGGATTGCCACAGTAGAAGCGAATAACGCCATTCAGCTCGGCGCTGAGATCCATCAAGCGTTTCAAATCGGTTTCCCGCGCGAATTCCTCGCGTCGCGCCTCAAGATGCTGCTGAATGCGCTGGCGTTGTTCGTTTGGCACATCTTCTGGCTTCGATTGATTGGCAAAGTCGGTCAGTAAAGTCCGCAGGTCGGGACTGACACTATTGGTCAACAGACTCGTGCCACAGGTGGAAACGATTAAACAAGGTTTGGGCATGGCGAATTCCTAAATAACGGTTGGAAGCGATTGCAGAATTGAAGTGAGGGATAGCGGCTTACCGCAAACGCGGTCAATATCGGTTCGTGAGACCCGCCAACCGCACAGATCAGTACCGCCGGTGCAGCAATAGTCATGTCATTTCACCCCGATAAATCTGAAATGACTTTTTCGCCGCTTTACCACCCGGCGGATTAT
>JAAUTD010000392.1 GCA_012031845.1 Synechococcaceae cyanobacterium SM1_2_3 | reverse complement strand
TGCATGGGCTGGTCGCGGCGATGGTGGCGACGGGCGCTGAGATTCATTGTTTGCGCGATCCCACTCGCGGCGGTCTGGGCAGCGCCCTGAACGAAATCGCCCAGCAATCCGGGGTGGGAATGCGGCTACGCGAGGCGGCGATTCCGGTGCATGAACCAGTGCGCGCCTTAGGTGAGTTTCTGGGATTGGACCCGCTGTATGTCGCCAATGAAGGCAAGTTATTGGCGATTGCTCCGGCGGAAGGCGCCGATTCCCTGTTAGTCGCGCTGCGGGCGCATTCCTTAGGCCAGGAAGCGGCGATTATTGGCTCAGTCGTCGCAGACCCGCATCATTTTGTCGAGATGGAAACGGTATTTGGCGGACGCCGGCTGGTAGATTGGCTGAGCGGCGAGCAATTGCCGAGGATTTGTTAATGCGGGACATCAACAGGACTTTCGCTCCATCCGTTCGCCCTGACGCTTCGACAAGCTCAGCAGTCCAATGTCGTTCATCGGTAAAAAACGGGGTTCGACCGGCTCACCCCGAACGGTTTTTAATTCAGAAGCGAAAGTCCTGATCAAGACAGTTCCTGATCAAGACAGTCGGTTTTGCGGGCCGGAAACTCACCGCCAAACGCTTGCGATAGAATAAGCCGGGCGAAGCAAGCGGCGCATTCCGTATGTTCTTTGCGCGGAACCGCGATCCAGTCCTGTCGCTATTTTCGACTGACCCATGAACTTCATAACAAAAGGGAGCCGACAGCGTGAGAAGTATTAAAAAATTGGCCGATGTGTTACCTGCGTGCAAAACCTTTGCTGGGTCCGGTTTGGTATTGCTGGCGTTGTTGATGGCGAATGCCGCGCAGGGTCAGGAGTGGCTGTACACCGTGCGGCCGGGCGACAATCTGTGGAACATTTCTGCTGATTATCTGACCCGAATCGAATACTGGCCGAAGTTGCAGACGCTGAATCAGGTTGCCGATCCGGAACACCTGCCGCCGGGAATGAAACTGCGCATTCCCATCGCCTGGCTCAAGCGCCTGCCAACCACAGCCAAGGTCTTGAACGTCCAGGGCCAGGCCAACGCTGTCATCGCGGCTGCCCAGCAAACCATCCCGGTTGAATCCGGTTTGTTGCTGCACAGCGGCGATGTCGTTCATACCGGCCCCGAAAGCAATGTCACTCTGGAATTCGGCGATGGCTCCCGCCTGTTGCTGCAAGCCGACAGCCAATTGCGCATGGATGCCTTGCGAGCCTATGGCTCGACCGACACGGTGGATACCCGCCTGCGCTTGCAGCAAGGCCGGGTGGAGAGCCAGGTTACCCCGCGTTCAGGGGCCAGCCCGCGCTACGAAATCTGGACGCCCGCCGCCACTTCGGCGGTGCGCGGCACTCGTTACCGTCTCGGCATGGACCCCGCCACCGCGACGGCGCGGACCGAAGTGCTGGAAGGCAGCGTGAGCCTCCAGGGCCGTCGGCAGACCCGGACGGTGGCGCAAGGTTTTGGCGCTTTGGCCAAAGTCGGTAAACCGCCCTTGCCGCCGGTGCCGTTGTTGCCGCCGCCGGATGTCGCCAGCCTGCCGCCGGTTGTGACGCGCGTACCGATTCAGTTGAGTTTTCCCGCCTTGCCGGGAGCAGTGACCTATCGCGCCCAAATCGCGCCTACCGATTCCTTTGAAACCTTGCTGTTCGATGGCGTTTCGCCGACTGCGGCCATTCGCGGGCCGGATGCGCCGGATGGCGATTACGTGTTGCGGGTGCGCGGTATTGATCGCAGCGGGTTGGAAGGCCGCGACGCGCTGCACCGCTTCCGCCTTCATGCCCGTCCTGAGCCGCCGTTCCTGATCCAGCCCGCCCACCAGGGCGCCGCGCTGGAAAAATCGCTGGCTTTTGAATGGTCGGAACCGCAAAACGCGGCGGCCTATCATTTTCAACTGGCGGCGGATGAGCGTTTCGCGCCGCCGCTGCTCGATATCGCCGATTACGCCAAATCCCGGCTGGTTCCGGAGCGGCCCCTGGAACCCGGTCATTATTATTGGCGGGTCGCCGTGCGCGATTCGACTGGACGGGAAGGCCCGTTTAGCGATCCGCAATCGTTCCGGTTGCAGCCGACGCCACAATTGCAGCCGCCCGAAGTCACTGCTGAAACGATGACCTTCCGCTGGAGCGCGGGGCTGCCCGGCCAACAGTATGAATTCCAGTTGGCAAGGGATTCCAACTTTGAGGCGATGGTGATCGCGACCCAGGTTGCCGAACCGCAACTCACCATCCCGCACCCCGAATCCGGCTTTCATTATTTGCGGATGCGGGTGATTGACGCCGACGGTTACGTGGGGCCGTATGGTCCAGTGCAGCGAATTGATATTCCGCCGGCCAGCTATTGGCCCTATGGCGTGGTGATCATTCTGACGCTCATGCTGGCGTTATGATCGGCATTGCCAGTGGGCGCTCGCGGCGGCTGGCTGGCGGTGAACGCCCCGGCGGTGGTTTTTTGAGAAGGAGGAAGATGAGGCTGCCCGTTCGTTCCCGCGCCGACTGGTTGCGCAGAATCGGCCTGTTTTTGCTGTTGCCCGTGTCCGCGCTCGTTCTGGTCCACGCGAACTGGCTTTATCGCTGGGATCTGCTGTTCTACGACTGGAATCTGGCGGCCTGGTCGCGGGCGGCGGCTGACGACATCGTCATCATCGCCATTGATGAGCAAAGTTTACGGGAGCTGGGCCGCTGGCCGTGGTCGCGCCGCATCCATGCCGAACTGATCCGCAAACTCAGCGCGGCTGATCCCAAAGGCGATTGCCCTTGATATTGTATTTGCGGAACCCGACGCCGCCGACCCGGCGGCGGATGCGGAACTGGCTGCTGCGCTGGCCGCTAACGGGCGTGGCAGTGTTGCCGGTCGCTTCAAATGAGCAAAGTCATTTGGGCGGCCAGTTGCTGGAAACATTGCCTATTCCAGCACTGGCGGCAGCGGTTGCCCGCATCGGGCATGTGGATGTGGAACTGGACCCGGACGGTATCGCCCGCAGTGCTTATCTGCGCGCCGGGCTAGGTTCGCCTTATTGGCCCACATTGGCGCTGGCGCTATGGGAAGCAAGCAAGCCTGTTGCTACGCCAGCGTTGCCTGGTCAACGGGCCGCGCCAACCGGCCAGCCGACGCTTGACGCATGGCGGCGCGATTATCGGGTGCTGATTCCGTTCGCCGGCCCACCGGGACATTTTCAGCGTTTTTCCTATAGCGCGGTGTTGCGTGGCGAAATTGCTCCGGCGGCATTTCACGACAAGTTCATCTTGATCGGTTCGACGGCGACCGGGATGGGCGACGCGCTGCCCACCCCGGTTTCCGGTTTGGCGCAACCGATGCCGGGC
>JAAUTD010000050.1 GCA_012031845.1 Synechococcaceae cyanobacterium SM1_2_3 | reverse complement strand
CACGATTGTTGTTGTGGCGAGCGCGGCGGACTGCCTATTCCGAACCCGCGCCGATTGAATCAGCCTTGGCGCTGCTGGCGGCCACCGAAGGCGCAAACCGTGATTTTGGCGCACATCAGGAAGCATTACAGGTGTTGGCGCTGGCGGGATGCTGGGACGCGGTAGATGCCGCACTGGCGCAGATCCCGCTGGACGGTGAGTGTTTTAAAAATGCCCTGCTGCTGGGCGATCTGGCGCTGAACCGGGGGCGGGCGGCGCTGAAACTGCCGCTGATGGATGTGGATTACGGTGATTTTTCCCCCCACGCCATCGGCGATCTGAGCGAGGCGGCAGGCTGTTATCAAGCCGCATTGTCGCTGGCGGCGGCGGAAGACGAGCGGCTCGACACCGATTGGCATGGTGCAACGCTTCGACAGCGGCTTGGCTGGATCAAAATGGTGGCTGTCGCGACCGGATAAGAACGCTTACCGGTCAGAAGTCGAGCCAGACGGATTCGAGGAATTTCGGGCGGCGGCGGTGGCCCGGATATGGCGGGCAAACTCAGGGTAGCGATCCAGAATCGGATCGAACGCCTCACGGTCGAGTACAAACAGATCGCAATAATCCGTGGCCCGAACCGTGGCGTTGCGCGGGGTGCGTTCCAGCAGGGCCATTTCCCCAAAAAAAATCTCCCGGATGTAGCGTCGCAATCACCGCGCCGGTTGCCGTCAGAACATCCACCGCGCCGCGCTGGATAACGTACAGGGCATCGGCGGGATCGCCCGCCCGGAACAGGATTTCGTCCGGCACCGCGACCCGTGGTTTGAAGGCCAGCACGATAGCCTCTACCGACTGCCGATCCGCCCCGCGAAAAAAAGGCACCCGGTCAATCAGTTCGGCATGGAGAGCCAGGATAATCCGGGTGCGAAGGCTGGGCGGCAGGGTCGCCAGCACCGTGCGATCTTCGTAGCCGTGGCGACTCTCCCACAGATAGCGGTAGTAAGCGCGAACCTTGATTCGCAGCGATTTGGGAATCTGGTGATGGCGCATGAACGCTTCAGCCCGATCCACCTTGGTCAGATAGCGTTCTCGCTCGGCATCCATCCGAAACAGCAGCGTCGCCACGTTGCCCAGGATGAAGCCGAAGAAACCGACTCCGACCATCATGGCTACGCAGGCATAGATCATCTGTGGCAGCGTTTGCGGGTGAATATCGCCATAACCAACTGTGGCCAGCGTGGTGATCGTCCAGTACACCGCTTTCACATACTCAAATACGTGGTCTTCCTGGGGGCCGACGGAGCCGCTGCCCAGCCCAATCCAGCCGCAGGCGCACAGATGAACCATCAACGGCAGCATCGCGCCGACCGCGCCCAGCCGCGCCGCGACCGGATGTAGCGCATCCAGGCGCTGCCGCAGCGTCCAGGCTTCCCGGAAACCGCGCAGCAGCGGGGATTTGGCCAGGTAGAGCAGCGTGGCCGTGTTGCCCAAGGTCGGATCGGTCAGACTGACCAGTGGCAGCGCGGCAACCCCAGCGCCAGCAGCCACAGAATTCCCCGTCGAGTGCGCCTGAACTCACTCCCGGCTGCCAGCAATGGAATCAGCAGCAGCACCAGAATACAGAGGTCGAACAGGCTATCGGGCCAAGACGACTGAATCCCTGCTGGGAAAGCCAGCCGCAGCGGAATCCAGAACCCGCTCGCCAGCGTAGCACCCATCAGGCTGAACCGGCTGAAGCGGATGAGCCAGAGCCGCCGCTCTTCCGCTTTCCGGGCTGCTGACGCATTGGGATTGATGGTGGATTGGGGCAAATCGGTCATACTCAGATGAGATTGAGGCTTTTAGCTCTATTCGTGCAAATCAACCATTAAGCTAAGCAGCTATCGCCCGCTTTTTCGATGATAGTCTTTGCCAAAAACAGTTCATACCACGATGCTTGGCGCCGGAGATTATGGTTTTGGGCAATATGCAACCATAGCCAACCCTCAAACCCAATTAGATTATTCGTGACTCACCACACCAAAGACACCGCCGGTTTTTACCGGCTTGACCGCGACTCAACCGGGCAGCAATTGCGTTTTGATCGCGGCACCTTGCTGTTGGAAGGCGCAACCGAGTTACCCGCCGGTCTGGAAACCTGGTTTTGTTACGACCCCCGCGTGGACGCCTACCGGGCGCCCGCCCATTGCTATAACGACATCATCGGCCCGCTCAAAGCGGAGCTGGCCCGCAACAAAGCGCCGCGCTACCAGCGCCGCGAGCTAATTTGCGCACTGGAAATGACGCCCTATCCGCATCAGCAAGAGGCGCTTGCGGCTTGGCAGGCCGCTAAAGGGCGCGGCGTGATCGTGCTGCCGACCGGAGCGGGCAAAACCCTGGTGGGGCTGCTGGCGCTGTGCTGGGCGCGGCGCGACGGGCTGATCCTGGTTCCCACTCTGGATTTGATGCAGCAGTGGTACGCGCTGTTGCGGGCGGCGTTCCCGGACAACGACATCGGCCTGATCGGCGGCGGCTATCACGAACCACAACCGCTGACCATCGCTACCTACGATTCCGCCGCCCGCCATATCGAACGGTTGGGCGACCGCTTCGGCCTGCTGATCTTCGATGAAGCCCATCATCTGCCGTCCGAGTTCTACCGGATCATCGCCGAATTTTCGCTCGCGCCGTACCGCTTGGGCTTGACCGCCACGCCCGAACGCAGCGACGGCCGCGACGCCGATTTTCCGGCGTTGATTGGGCCGGTGGTTTACCGCAAGCGCCCGGAACAACTGGCCGGTGGGGTGTTGGCGGAATTTCAGGTGCGGCCGATTCATGTAGACCTGTCGCCTACGGAACGCGCTGCGTATCAGCACGCCTTGGACGAGCGCAACGCCTTTTTGCAGGCGCATAAACTCAGTCTCGGCTCGCTGGACGGCTGGAACCGCTTCGTGATGCTGTCAGCCCGCAGTGTTGAAGGCCGCCGCGCCATGCGCGCCCATCGCGACGCCCGCCGCATCGCCCACGCCACCCCGGCCAAACTGCGGGTTCTCGGCCTGATTTTCGCCAATCATCCCACTGCGAAAACCGTGATCTTCACCGAAGACAACGCCACCGCCTACGAAGTCTCGCAGCGTTTTCTGATTCCCTGCCTGACCCACCAGACCGCGATCAAGGAGCGTCAGGCGATTCTCGACCGCTTCAAGGCCAGCACTTACACCGCCATCGTCACCAGCAATGTCCTCAACGAAGGGGTGGACGTGCCGGACGCTTCCATCGGCGTGATCCTCTCCGGCAGCGCCTCGGCGCGGGAATTTGTGCAGCGGCTAGGGGCGGATTCTGCGGCGCGGCGAGGGCAAGCAGGCGGTGCTGTATGAGGTCATCGCCCGCGAAACCCGCGAGGAACGGGTGGCCGAACAACGGCGCATCGCGCCCGGCGCCAGTCAGCGGGCGGAACGAATCGAGGCGACGCTGGCGCTGTTCGATCCGCAACTTCCCTCTCCCGCTGGGAGAGGGATTGAGGGTGAGGGCGACCGCTGATGCTGCCTTCCGATCTCCTTTTTTCCCACCAACGCGGCGCGCAAATTTACCCGCGATTTCTGCGCCGCGAGCAGCAGGTTTGGGCCGAACAGGTGTTGACCCTGATGGGCGAACATCACCACCGTAGCCGGGGCGAGTTGCAAGCGGCGTTGCGGGCGCTGGAAGGCGACTCGCCCGATTACCGCATCGTGCGCGGGTTCGCCCATTTGGCCCTGAACGCCGCTGAATTCACTCTGGCGACCGGCGAACTCGAACCGGAAACGCTGCGCCGGGAGGTATTCACGCTGGCCGCCGAACGCGGCGGTTATGGCGAAACCCAGGCGCGGGAAGTGTTGGAAGCCGTCGCGCCGCGCTACCAACTGGAAGCGGAAACGCTGCGCGAGGCGCTGTACGCCGACCTGCCGGAGCATCATGTGTTGACCGTTCTGCCGGATTTCACCCCGGAAACGCTGATCAATCGCTACAATCTGGCGCAGGCGCAAGGTCTGCTGTACTCGGCCCTATATTTGCGGCTGATCGCCCATCGCAATGTGCCGGGCGAATACCGGCGGCTGTTCCGTCATCTGAAATTTCACGGCCTGATGTACGCGGTGGAAGGCCATTTGGACGACGGCTATCAGATTTATGTGGATGGCCCCGCCAGTCTGTTCAAGCAGACTCGCAAATACGGTTTGCAAATGGCGGTGTTTCTGCCCGCGCTGTTGCGGGTCAGCCGCTGGGAGATGGAAGCGGTGTTGCAAGCGCGACGATCAGGAGTTGCGCTACCGGCTGGATTCGCAATCGCCGCTGAAGCCGCTGGGCGTCGCGCCCCCGCCTTATGACAGTCTGCTGGAAGAGCGCTTTGTCCAGCGCTGGGAAAAGCTGGCGACGCCGTGGACGCTGGAACGGGAAGTGGAGATTGTGGATTTGAAAGGCACGGTGTTTGTCCCCGACTTCGCCCTGCGCCATGCCGATGGCCGCATCGCCCACGTCGAGATCATGGGGTTCTGGCATCCCGATTATTTGCGCCGCAAGCTGGATAAACTGCGCCGCGCCGCCATGCCCGATTTGATCGTGGCGGTGTCGGAACGGCTGAACGTCGGCGCGGACGATTTCCGCGATATTCCTGGCCCGGTGCTGTTCTTTAAGGGCAAGCTGGAGCCGCGAGCAGTGCTGGAGGCGCTGGATCGGCTGGCGGGTTGAGGCTACTGGCGCGGGCCGTCGCTGATATTCACCAGCACGTCGCCATGAAAAGTCAGCGTTTTCAGAAACGTGCCCGGCCCAAAGTTGTATTCCCAGCGGTAAACGGGAATGATCCGACGGTATTCTGATTCGTAGCCCGGCGTTCGGACATTCGGATTCTGCGGCGCCGGTTCGACCCAGTAACCCTCATTGCGCCGCACCGTCTGTTCAATGAATCCATCCTGCCGGGCGTATTGCGGTTGGCCGCAAATGTCCAGCACCCGCGACTGCGAATCGCCGGTGTTCACCAGATAGCCGCCGCAGCGAATGCTGTCGGCGCGGGCGTGATGAACGCTGGCGGCGATGAGGCAGACTAAAGCCCACTGAACCAATCCGCGCATGGTTTTCTCCCTCAAATTGTCGCTGATATGGTTATCATTACAAATCCAGGCAAATACCAACAACCACAGGATTATTCAAATAAATGTCGCGCATGGATACCCCGCTGCCGTCGGTCTCTCATCCATCCGCGGATCGCGCACTCATCGGCGTATTTCATGCGCTAGGCTGTTTTGGCGTTTGGGGACTGTTTCCGATCTATTTCAAGCTGCTGGATCATGTCCCCGCCCTGGAAGTGGTGGCCCACCGGATTCTATGGTCAGTCGTAGTTCTGCTGGCGCTGATTCTGGCGCAAGGACGCTGGCCGCTGTTTCAGGCCGAATTTCGCAATCCGCGCCGTCTGGGATTTTATCTGCTGACCACCCTGCTGATTTCGACCAACTGGCTGATTTATATCTGGGCGGTGCAGCGCGGCCGAATTCTGGAAGCCAGCCTGGGCTATTACATCAATCCTCTGGTCAACGTGTTACTGGGCGTCCTGTTTCTGCGCGAGCGACTCAATCAGCGTCAGTGGATCGCTATCGCCCTGGCCGCGATGGGCGTTCTGATTCTCGTCATCGGCTACGGTGTCGTACCCTGGATTGCGCTGAGCCTGGCGCTGAGTTTCGGCACTTACGGGATGCTGCGCAAGAAAGCCGCTCATGCCGCGACTCTGGGTCTGGGTGTGGAAACCGCGCTGCTGGCTCCGGTTGCCTTGCTGTTTCTGATCGCACAGGCGGTGCGCGGCGTGGGCGCATTCGGGGCGATGGATGGCCGCACCGACCTTTTACTGATGGCCGCTGGTTTGATCACCGTTGCGCCTCTGCTAATGTTTCTGGAGGCAACCCGGTTGTTGCGCCTTTCTACTGTTGGCCTAATCCAATACATGACACCCACTTTGCAATTTCTGTTGGCTGTACTCCTTTACCGCGAACTGTTTACCGCCATTCATCTGGCGGCTTTTAGCTGCATCTGGCTGGCGCTGGCCCTGTACAGCATGGATGCCTGGTCTACTTATCAGCACCGAGCGGATGGGGCGGCCGCACCGGATCGCGGAGCAGCGTCATGAAGTCGTTCATTGGCAAAATCCAGCTGCGCATTTTTGGCGTTCTGCTGCTGATTATGGCGCTGCTGGTCATGGCGTTGATGAACAATGCTGATTTGAAGACTCTCATCCTGGGCGGTCTGGCGGCGCTGGCCGTGCTGTTCGCCGTGCTGCTGCGCTGGATCAATCGTCCGCTGCGGCTGCTGGCGAAAAGCTTGCGCACCCATGACCCTTCGGTGCTGGATCCATTGACCGACCCGGACACCGAATTTGGGCAACTGGCGCAACTGGTGCGGGATTTTTTCGAGCAGCAGCAACGTTTAACCACTGAAATCGACGAGCGGCGGCAAGTGGAACAACGGCTGCGCCTGTTTTCCCGCGCCATTGAAAACAGCGCCAATCTGGTGATCATCACCAACCGCGCTGGCGACATCGAGTACGTCAATCCGCAGTTTGTCAAAAGCACGGGTTATAGCGCCGCCGAAGTCATTGGCGCTAACCCGCGCATCCTCAAATCCGGCAAAACCCGGGCTGAACAATATCAGCGGTTATGGCGCACCATCATCAGCGGTCACGAATGGCGCGGCGAGCTGCGCAATCAACGCAAGGACGGCGCCCTGTATTGGGAATCGGCCTCCATTGCGCCGATTACTGACGATCAAGGCGTCATCACCCACTTTATCGCGATCAAGGAAGACATCACCCGCCGCAAGAAGATCGAAGCCGCGCTGCGGGCCAGCGAAGTCAAATATCGGGGCGTGTTTTCGACCATTGGCGATACCATTTTGCTGGTGGATGGCCGCAACGGGCGCATCTTTGATGTCAATCCCGCCGCCTGCAAACTGTACGGCTATACCCGGGAAGAGCTGTTGCTGATGCGCGACAGCGATCTGGCGGTTGGATCCGGGGCTGGCGCCGATCTGATCGAAACCATGACTACCCGGCGCTTCGATCATCTGCACCGGCGCAAGGATGGCTCGGTGTTTCACGCTGATATTTATATCCGCCACTTCAGCTATCAGGGCCATCGGATTACCGTCGAAGCTATCCGCGACATGACCCAGCAGAAGCGGGCCGAGCAGAAAATCCTGCGGCTCAGTCATTGCTATGCGGCGCTGAGTCGGATCAGCGCCGCCATTATTCGCCATGCTGAACCCGACGAGCTGTTTCAGCAGGTCTGCCATATCGTCGCCAATCTCAAGCCGATTCTGGTCGCGGCCATTGGCTTTGTGGATACGGAAACCGGGCAGTTTCAACCAGTCGCCTACGCTGGCCCGGCCTCCAACTATCCGCGCTATCTGGCCCGCACCCGCATTTTCAGCGAACCCGGCGTCCCGGAAGTCTGGGAACCGACCGGCATGGCGTTCCGCCAGGGCTTTCCGGTGGTCAATAACGATTTTCCCAGCGATTCCAGCGCCGAAGGCTGGCGCGAAATGGCCGAAACCCTGGGTATTTGCGCGGGCGCCGCCTTCCCGCTGCGGCGCAATGGCCGGGTGATCGGCTGCCTGAGCGCCTATGCGGCCGAGCGCGATTTTTTCGAGGCGGACATCACCAACCTGCTGGACAATCTGGCGGGGGAAATTTCCTTTGCGCTGGATTTGTTCGACCGTGAATCCCAGCGCAAGTCGGCCGAGCTGCGCATCCGGCAGATGGCGACCCACGATCCGCTGACTGGCCTGCCCAATCGTACCCTGCTGCTGGATCGTCTGTCCCAAGCCGTACACAGCGCCCAGCGCAAGCAAACCTGCGTCGGCGTGCTGTTCCTTGATCTTGATCACTTCAAGACCATCAATGATTCGCTGGGTCATGAAGTCGGCGACTGGCTGTTGCAGTCCTTTACCCAGCGGCTGCGCGATTGTGTGCGTCAGGAGGACACCCTGGCCCGGCAGGGCGGGGACGAATTTATTCTGGTGCTGCCGGATATCGCCGATCCAGCGGCGGCGGGGCGAGTCGCAGATCATCTGTTGCGCGATCTGCGCGAGCCGTTCTACCTCAATGACCAGCGGCTGCATGTGGGCGTCAGCATCGGCATCAGCATCTATCCGCTGGATACTACCGATGCGCCCACCCTGATTCGCTCGCCGACAGCGCGATGTACCAGGCCAAGCAGGCCGGCCGCGCCGGTTATGCCTTCTTCACCGCCGAACTGAACAACCATGTTTCCGAACAGTTCATCCTGAGCAATGAGTTGCGCTATGCGCTGGAGCGGAACGAATTTGTGCTGCATTACCAGCCCCAGTTCGATATTGCCACCGGTCAACTGATTGGGGCGGAAGCCCTGATTCGCTGGCAGCATCCTGAACGCGGCCTGTTGCCCTCTGGCAAGTTCATTCCCATCGCCGAAGAAACCGGCCTGATTAACTCAATCGGTGAATGGGCCTTGCGCACTGCCTGTCGGCAAAACCGTCATTGGCAGGATGCCGGATTAACCGCGATCTCCATCGCGGTCAACATGTCGGCCCGGCAGTGGCGACAATCGAATCTGGAAGATCAGGTCAATGACGCGCTGGAACATGCCAGACTGGAGCCGGAATTTCTGGAACTGGAAATTACCGAGAGCCTGCTGATGCGCGATATTGACAAGATGATTGAGATCATGCGGCGGCTTCAGGCACGGGGGGTGCAGTTCGCGGTAGACGATTTCGGCACGGGTTATTCCAGCCTGAGCTATCTCAAGCGTTTCCCAATTAACCGGCTCAAAATCGATCAATCCTTTGTCCGCGATATTCCCGGCGATGCCGACGATACTGCCATTACCACGGCGATTATCCAGATGGGGAAAAGCCTGCGAATGACGGTCATCGCCGAGGGCGTCGAAACGCTGGAACAGTTGCGCTTTCTGCGCGAGCAGGGTTGTGACGCGGCCCAGGGTTATCACTTCAGCCGTCCGGTGTCCGCAGAAGAATTCTTTGCGCGCTGCGCTGAACTGGGCTGGGCGCGATAAGAGGGCTGACGCCTGTCAGGCGGCTTGCCGCGATCTGGACTGAGGGATTGGCAACGGTCGTCCTATCGCTTGACACGCTTGTAGCCAGGATTGCATCGCATCCTCCATTTCGACAATCGCCTCGGCGGCGCTGTCGCCAAAGGCGTTGCATCCTGGCAGGTCTGGCGCCATAGCAATAAAGCCACCATCCTCCTCGCTCCAGAACACTTCAATCCGGTAAATCTTGGTCGCGTCCATATTTTTCCACCATTTCCAGCAATTGTCGGGCTTGGTAGGGTTTGATAAAGCTATTGCGATTCTGGAAATTCAGCAACAGATTCTCACCCTCGTGGGCATCGGTGCAATGCGATCCCTTTCCACCCTTGCGCTTGAAATCGATCCATTCGGCGATCTTGCAAGCTTCTTCAAAACGAACGTCATTCAGCGAATTTTGTAGACGACTTAACAGTTTTTCGCGTTTACTCATGTTTGAACGCGCCTATATTTTATGGTTTTTTCACCTTGGTTGTTAAAACAGCGGGGCAAGGAAAGTTAGCGAAATGTAACTCGCCGAAACCGTGAACCGTCAGGTGGGTTACGGGCTGACGCACTAACTGGCCCTGCCCTTTAAAACTTAAAACTCTATTAAGAAAAACGGTCAGGAGTTTCGCTTCGGAGTCAAAAACCGTTCGGGGTGAGCCTGTCGAACCCCAATTTTTTCCGATGAATGCCCTTCGACAGTCTCAGGGCGAACGGATGGAGCGAAAGTCCTGACGGTATTACTTCCCCAATCGCACCCCGCTCCCTTTGCGGAATAGCAACCGGCCATCCCCAGCATCTACCGCTACGGTGTCATTCGGGCCAAATTCCCCCGCCAGAATCCGTTTAGCCAGTGGATTCTCCAATTCCTGCTGAATCGCCCGTTTGAGTGGCCGCGCTCCATAAACCGGATCAAATCCCGCTTCACCCAGGCGATCCAGCGCCGCTTCGGTCATTTCCAAACCCATTTGCCGCTCAGCCAACCGCTGGCGCAAATAGCCAATCTGAATATCGGCAATAGCGCGAATCTGCTCACGACCCAGCGGATGAAACACCACCACCTCATCAATGCGGTTAATGAACTCCGGGCGGAAATGATCCGCGACTTGCGTCATCACCATGCTTTTCATCAGCGGGTAATTATTCTGCGCCGCCAATTCCTGGATCATCTGCGAGCCGAGATTGGACGTCATCACTACCACGGTATTGCGAAATCCACGTGCGGCCTTGCCCGTCGTCAAGCGCCCATCATCCAGCACTTGCAACAGCACATTAAAGACATCGCTGTGCGCTTTCTCGATCTCGTCCAGAAGAATCACGCTGTACGGCCGCCGCCGCACCGCTTCGGTCAAATAGCCGCCTTCTTCATAACCAATATAACCAGGCGGCGCGCCAATCATCCGCGCCACCGAATGCTTCTCCATGAACTCGGACATATCAATGCGCACCATTGCTTCTTCGGTATCGAACAGGAATTCCGCCAGGGCCTTGCATAATTCGGTCTTGCCCACGCCAGTCGGGCCGAGAAACAGAAAGGAGCCATTGGGTCGCTTGGGATCAGATAAGCCGGCGCGGGAGCGACGAATCGCATCAGAGACGGCGATAACTGCTTCATTCTGGCCGACCACTCGCTGCTGAATCGCTTGTTCCATTCGTAACAGTTTGTCGCGTTCGCCTTCCAGCATTTTGGAAACCGGAATGCCCGTCCATTTGGAGACCACTTCGGCAATCTCTTCATCGGTGACTTTATTACGCAGCAGCTTGAATTCGTTATGCTCCGCCGCCGCTGCCTGAGTCAACCGCTGTTCCAGAGCGGGAATGCGGCCATAGGTCAATTCCGACATCCGCGCCAAATCGCCAGCGCGTCGCGCAGCATCCAATTCCAGCCGCGCCCGCTCCAATTCCTCCTTGACTTGCGCCGAACCATGCAACGAGAGCTTTTCTGCTTTCCAGATTTCTTCCAGATCAGCCGATTCGCTTTCCAGTTTGGCGATTTCCTGCGCCAATAAGTCGAACCGTTTTTTCGACGCCTCGTCGCTTTCCTTTTTCAGCGCCTCGCGTTCGATCTTGAGTTGAATGAGTCGCCGATCCAGCCGGTCCATTGCCTCCGGTTTGGAATCCATCTCCATGCGAATTCGTGAAGCCGCCTCATCCACTAAATCAATCGCTTTATCCGGCAACTGCCGGTCAGTGATATAGCGATGCGATAAGGTAGCGGCAGCGACAATGGCCGGATCGGTAATATCCACCGCATGATGAATCTCGTAGCGTTCTTTCAAACCGCGCAAAATGGCAATGGTGTCCTCCACATTCGGTTCATTCACCAGCACCTTTTGAAAGCGCCGTTCCAGCGCCGCGTCTTTCTCCACATATTTGCGGTATTCATCCAGCGTCGTCGCGCCGATGCAATGCAGCTCGCCTCGCGCCAGCGCCGGTTTCAGCATATTGCCCGCGTCCATTGAGCCTTCAGCTTTACCTGCGCCAACCATCGTGTGCAATTCGTCAATAAACAGAATGATCTGGCCTTCCTGTTTGGCCAGGTCTTTTAATACCGCTTTCAGCCGTTCTTCAAATTCGCCGCGAAACTTGGCGCCAGCGATCAGCGCGCCCATGTCAAGCGATAATACCCGCTTGCTTTTCAAGCTTTCCGGCACTTCACCGTTAATAATTCGCTGGGCCAGTCCCTCAACAATCGCGGTTTTACCCACTCCGGCCTCGCCAACCAACACCGGATTATTTTTGGTGCGGCGTTGCAGGACTTGAATAGTGCGGCGGATTTCATCATCGCGGCCAATGACCGGATCGAGTTTGCCCTGTTCGGCTCGCTCAGTCAGATCAATGGTGTATTTTTCCAGAGCCTTACGCTGATCTTCGGCATTCTGATCGTCCACTTTCTGCCCACCGCGCAGGGTTTCAATGCCTCGTTCGATTAACGCCTTGCTCGCGCCCGCATTGCGCAGCAGATTGCCCATCTCGCCCTTGTCTTCCACCGCCGCCAATACCAACAGCTCTGACGAGATGTAGGCGTCCTTGCGCTGCTGAGCCAGTTTATCGGCTTGATTCAGCAGCCGCGACAAGGTATTGGAATCTGCACGTCGCCGCCTGCGCCTTCCACTTTCGGCAGGCGATCCAGCGCCTCATTCAGTTGCGAACGCAGCAGCTTGAGGTTGACATTGGCTTGGCTGAGCAATGGGCGCACTGTGCTGCTGTCCTGATCCAGTAGCGCCGCTAATACATGAGCCGGCTCGATGAATTGATGATCGCGGCCCACCGCCAGACTTTGGGCGTCGCTCAGGGCCATTTGCAACTTGCTGGTCAGTTTGTCCATGCGCATCAGGGTCTACTCCGGTGAACTTGAAATTTCCTTATTAACTGGTGCTAGTTTGTGGGAATTCAAGGGCCTATCCTTGCGCAATAGAAATCGCCAGCAATGTTGGCTCCAAAACAAATCCGCCCCATTTGGTTTTAACCAGAATGGGGCGGATTTTTTATGACAGGATTTAATGCGATATTTACAAACTTAGATCATTTCGCAGTTAATCCTCACCAGATTGTTGTTAATCCTATCCATAACTACGACAAATTTGATTGATGCGCTACTCACTGGATTTTGCCGACTGTCAGATTCTGGGTGACGGGGGGGCGCGGCGTTATAGGCGGCGTTGCCGACCTGATTTGCTGCCAGGGTACAGACGCCGGCCGCTACGGCTTTCACGGCGCTGCCGCTGACGGTGCAGACGGCGGCGGTCTTTGAGCTAAAGCTGACGGCCAGTTTGGATGTGGCTGTGGCGCTCGCCGTGGTGGTGGCGCCGACGGTCAGGGTTGCGGGAGTGAAGGTGATCGGGCCGATGGTTTGGTTCGTGCCTTGCGCCAGCACCACATAATTTGCGCTATAGCCTACATTCGATGTCCCGTACTTAATGCGCATATATCCTTGTTCGCCCCAAGCAGGCCCCCAGGAATTGCGGAGTATCCAAGACTGCGTGGCATCATCCCAACCGACTAACACAATTGCATGGTTCGATTTATTAGTACCGCCGCATGCTGCACTCTCATTCGTACTAAAAACTCCACTGCGATAGAAATTAAAAGCGGTGCTTGCACAGATTGACGCGGCAACTGGGCCGTAGTTATAAATTGCGGTTTTTATCTGTTCAACACTGGGCACAGTGTATCCCGCAATGTAGTTCCATGACGATATGCGGTTGGGATGATTGCTGACAGTCTTGCAGGTCCCGTTAGATGCGGTGTAGACCATATCCGCTTCTGCAACCGCCCCAATCACGGATTGCATGTTGCCTAAGGTTTTTGAGTGGTAATCATGGGCATACCAGCCACCATTGCAGCCCCAGTTTGATGGGTAGTAATAATGTGCCTTGGCATTATTGCACGACACCAGAAACTGCTCGGACGCATTAATATCAATGCCCATTTTGACCCTAAACGCCGATTCTAAAACGCCAACAGTGGCAAACGCCCAGCAGCTACCGCAGTTTCCTTGGTCGCGCACGGGCGTAAGCCCTGCGCCGCTAGTGCGCCAATCCCAGGCAGCAGGAAGTGTCGCTGTAGGCAGCATGGATTCTGTTTCTTCCTTGTAAAGTTTTTTGTGCCCATCTTCCGGTATGGTTTGTTCCTCGGCATTTGGATCGCTCAAATCAATAACATCAGGTATCTTGTCGAGCTGGATGGTAATTTTGTTGGGCGCACTGGCCGCCATAGCCTGCGCCATTGCACTATCCTGTTCCCACGGCCGCTTGTAGATCAATTTAACTTCGGCAAAGCCTTCTTTATTAGCTTTGACCTCTATCATCTGTTTGGCAGTTCCGCCCAGTAACCCTCTGGATTCATAGGTGCTATCTCCCTCCTGATGCACCGTGTTATTGGCTGATTCCATCAATTCCCAACTGTATCCAGTTGAAGGATTGCTTTCCAAAAGCATCTGAACCGTTTTATCTTTGATATATGACCGGATACGGTAATAGTTGTTGATGCTCGCAAAATCCTTGTTGCGTCGGCAAGCTGTATAAGGATTTTCGCAAGGAGTCCAGATTGGAACTACCGCTCATAATGATGCGCTGGGAATCAAGCCCTTCGTGCATCACGGTATAGTTAATTCCCTCTTGAGTCAGAGTGCGATCCAGTTGCGCTTGAGCTTCGGGCGTCGTCAGATCGGCCGTAAATACCGGATTGCTGATGATTACGCCGAGCAGTAATCCCAGAACAGGCTTGATAAGAATTAGATGAGTGCGGCGCGTATTG
This sequence comes from Synechococcaceae cyanobacterium SM1_2_3, assembly GCA_012031845.1. Lineage (GTDB taxonomy): Bacteria > Pseudomonadota > Gammaproteobacteria > Competibacterales > Competibacteraceae > Contendibacter. Next base: position 1,806 of record JAAUTD010000050.1, on the reverse strand, counting down.
TTAGTGTGAATAGATCGCCGGAAAAACCCACGGATAGCCATGACCTTACTCCCAATGAATTCGGATTGAGGATTGTTGGTTCAGAAATACGCCTCAACGACTGCTGCCGCTTGTCAAGCATTCAATCTTCTGAATAAGTGCAGTGCTGAAACAGCAAAGCTTTATTCTTGGGAAACGCCTGATACCGGCTCTGCAACCACATAGGCAATCTCTACCTGCCAAGTGGCGCTCACGGAAGCGGTAGCCTCCGAGGTCCCTATCGGCGTGACATCAGTCCGCTGAAGGTCGGCGATAGTCTGAACGTGTGGGTCTTTCAGGGAGGGCATTGCTTCAGTCGCCCAGAGAGGGTCTACCAGCAAGAGGCTGGTTAACGCCAGAAGTGATCCGAGGGAAGCGAAACGGGCGCGACGCGAATAGTCGTTTTGAACAACAGGCTGCTGATAGGAATTGCCGATAGCCATGACTGTACTCCTCTGGAGGTTCCGCTGTCATAGGGCTATGCCCCTTAGACCGGTGACTTTGCGTCACTACCTTTCGGTAGTTTTGCCATTTTCAGATTCAACTTGATACCCGATGAACTGGGTATCGGCTACTCAACAAAGAGATGCTTTCTAGTAAGCAAAAATAACACCAATTATTATTGGTTTATTTTATATAATTGATTTTAATGATTTTATAAAAAATATTTAATTTTTAAGTTAAATGTTTTGATTATTTTAGGCTTAATTTTTGTCACAAAATAATGATGCAAGTCTCTAATGTGATTTTTATGACAAAATTCGTCATAAGCGTACCAAAATGACCTTAAACCTCGGTGCAATAGCAATCTTGTTTGTGTTGTTGACGTAGAGCAGGCATCTTTCCCGTTTCAACACGGCCTGTGAGCTTGCGCCACATCTCAAAGTGAAAGCCCTGATTTCTTCATTAACTGGTGGTAATTCTTAGAAATTCAAGAGGTTGTTTGCATGGGGATCGCGTGATGATGGCCGCTCTCCGTTCGCTGTCAACTTTGGAAGTCTCTACACGTTGACATGGAGGCGGTCGTAACCGCTTCAACCCAGCCTAAAAAAACTAGCACCACTGGTTAGTAGGCCCTGCTGTAGCAGAATAATAAAGGGACGAAAATAAGTTTTTTCCTGCATTGCAATTGAAAAGGGAGCAAGCGCCTCCGTATTATGACCAGCCTGACCCCCTGCCCTTCATTACTTTCCCGCAGAGTGCCCCTATGAAAAGCAGCCTCTTTACCAAGATCGCGCTGATCTTCCTGATCACCATGATACTGGCTATTGGCCTGACCCGGATTGGATTCCTGGTGGATGAGCGCACTGGGCGCCGCGACAGCGTGGTGGCGGAAATCGCCGCGTCAACCGCCCGCGATCAAACGCTGGTGGGGCCAGTGCTGGTCATCCCCTACACCCGCATCATCAAAACGCTAAAACCGAACGGCAAGGACGAAACCAAACTGATCGAAGTGGAACAGCGCCTAGCCGAACGGGCCTATCTGCTGCCCGCTGAACTGGAGGTTCAGGCCAGCCTGAACACCGAGCAAGTCCGCCGCAGCCTTTATTACGCAGTGGTGTTCGGCTCCAGCATCACCATCAAGGGTCGCTTCGCCGCCGAAGGTCAGTGGCTTAAACCGGAAGCCAATGAGCAGATTATCGTGGGCGAACCGCGCCTGATTCTGGGCATCACCGATCCACGCGGCATTCTGCGCGCACCGGTTTTAACCTGGGGCGACCAGCGCATTGACTTTTTTGCCGGGCGCCGACGAGGACAAAATGCCTAATGGCATCCAGGCTCGCATCA
>JAAUTD010000391.1 GCA_012031845.1 Synechococcaceae cyanobacterium SM1_2_3 | reverse complement strand
GATTGGAATGGCCGTGAAGCTTGCGCCACATTTTTATTAAACAGGACTTTCGCTTCTGGTTTAAAAACCGTTCGGAGTGAGCCTGTCGAACTCCATTTTTCATCGATGAATGCCCTTCGACCGCTGAGCGTGTCGAAGCGTCAGGGCGAACGGATGGAGCGAAAGTCCTGTTAAAGCGAAAATCCTGCATCAGGTACAGGAGTCTGTGGAATGACGATAGAGAAAATCCCGCGCTACCGTTGCCAAACCTGCAACGCAGTCATCCCGGCCAGATGGCGGGGAGAAATTGAGCATTGTCCATCCTGCATTCTGGCGGCGCTATTGCTGTTCGACTATCAAACTTTACGGCAGCGCAATGCGTGGGCGTCCAAAGCGCGGCGCTGGAAAAATAAACAACGGATCGAAATACGGCTTGACCGCCCCACATTGGTGGCTCACGGCGTCAAAGCCCCGGCCAAATGCCGACAGGCGGCTAATAAATCTCGATTCACTCCAAAGAAAAGTCATCGGGCGCATTTTACTGTGAACGCGAGTGCTGATGAATGACGATACTCATGCCTAAACGAATTGATGAAGGCAAACAGATTCGAGACATTGATCTGTCGCCTTTTATGCTGAGTACGATTGAAGGCCGTGGTTTTCGCTTGCGCTTCCGAAACAGAATCTGCTTATTGCCGGTTCTGACCGATGACGAGCAGTTTCTTTGCCTGGAATATGCGCCTTGGAGTCTGGATGTGTTTGCACCAACCCGCGCTGAATTGTTTGCTGAATTGAAAGAACAGATGCTTATGTTATGGCGAGAATATGCTCGCAAGCAGGATGAATTGCTCTCTGAACCTGCGCAACCAGTTAAGCGGCTATTGCTGGCTGATTGGGAGGAAATGGCGAATGCTTAGAGACAATGATTGAATGTCCGCTGAGCCGCGAGGATTACGAGACTCTTTTAAGACAGGCCGGGAAACTTTAAGCAGAAATACCGCGATCTCTCGCCATTCCATAGAAGAAGCTATACAACCAAGGACACCACCATGCCGGAGCTTGATTTCAAAGGAAAAGAGTTTGTTTACAACCATCATCTTGCCATTCCGCACCGCCCGCTCATACCCCACGCCGATAAATCCATTCTCCCCTCGCCCTCTGAGAGAGGGGGCTGCCGGTGAGGGGGCAAGACTCGACGGCAATCTGATTATCCACGGTGATAACCTGCACGCCTTGAAAGCCTTGTTGCCGATGTACGCCGGTAAAGTGGATTGCGTTTTCATCGATCCGCCGTACAACACCGGCAATGAAGGCTGGTGCTACAACGACAACGTGAATAGCCCGATGCTGCGCGAGTGGCTGAACAGCAATCCGGTCGGCGTTGAAGACGGGCTACGCCACGATAAATGGCTGTGCATGATGTGGCTCCGATTGCGGCTGCTGCATGAGTTGCTTTCGGAAACCGGCAGCTTGTGGATGACGCTGGACGATAATGAAATTCACCGAGCGCGGATGATGCTGGATGCGATTTTTGGAGAGCAGAATTTTGTAGTGACGTGCATTTGGCATAAGAACTATGCTCCAAAAAGTAGTGCGCGGCATTTTTCCGAGGATCACGACTACCTAATTATCTACGCCAAGGATGCAGCGATATGGGCGCCCAATCTTCTTGAGCGTACTGAAGAGCAAAACACCGCATATAAGAATCCAGATAACGACCCACGGGGACTTTGGCGTCCGAATAACCTTGCAGCCAGGAACTATTACAGCAAAGGAACTTACGCTATTTCCTGTCCAAGCGGACGTGTTATTGAAGGCCCCCCATCAGGATCATATTGGCGAGTTTCAGAGGAAAAGTTTAAGGCGATGGATCGTGATGGAAGAGTTTGGTGGGGCGATACTGGAAACAACATTCCGGCTCCAAAAATCTTTCTCTCGGAAGTAAAAGCTGGCCGCGTTCCACAAACCATCTGGCATTTTGACGAAGTTGGACATACTCAAGACGCGAAAAAGGAAATGCTGGCAATCTTCAACTTTGACAGTTCAGAAGAAGTTTTTATTACTCCAAAACCAGTCAAGCTCATCGAGCGTGTTATTGAACTGGCGACTCATGAAAATTCGATTGTTCTCGATTCCTTCGCTGGTTCCGGCACTACTGCCCATGCTGTTTTATCCGCCAATGCAAAAGACGGCGGCAACCGCAAATTCATTCTCGTGGAATGCGAAGACTACGCCGATAGCTTGACTGCTGAGCGCGTGCGCCGCGTCATTAACGGTTACGCCTTTTCCGGCACGCAACGGGAAGAACTGCATCGCGAAAATCTCACCTTCACCAGTCTGAAAAAAGCCGACAAGCTGCTGGATCATGTTGAATCCATCAGAAATCTGGACGGTCACCGCTTCGATCACATCAAAGCCGAGGTCAAGGACGGCCAATTGATTGTGACTGGCGAAAAAGCCATTACCGAACAGATTGATGGATTAGGCAGCGGCTTCACCTTCTGCACCTTGGGCGACGCCGTAGAAATGGACAAGATGCTGACGGGCGAATCGCTGCCCGCCTTCGAGCAATTGGGCGCGCTGCTGTTTCACACCGCCACCAACGAAGTTTGGTCATCTCCTCTAAAGGGCGAGGGGAGCCATGTGGTAGAAGAAGTGGCGGGTTGCGGCTATCTCGGCGAATCAACCCATTTTCATGTCTGGCTGATTTACCGGCCTGATGTGGAATTCCTCAAATCCCGTGAGGCGGCGCTGACGCTCTCCCGCGCTGAAGCCCTTGTGAAAGCGAAACCAGGCAAGCCGCATCGCGTATTTGCACCCGCCAAGTTTGTTTCGCAAAAGCTGTTGAATACTGTCGGTCTGCCGGTTGAATTTGCGCCATTACCGTTTGCGCTTTACCGCATTGAAAAATCTTAGGAAATCCTTATGCCCACCGTAAGCCTGAAAGCCCATTATGATGGCGAACATATCCTCCTTGACGAACCCTTTAATCTCCCTGCCAACGCCCGTTTAATCGTGACGATTTTGCCTGAAGGGACTGACCATGACCGCGAAGCATGGGCTAATCTCGCTGGAAATGGATTGGCGAACGCTTATCGGGAAGATGAACCGGAATACTCCATAACCGACCTGAAACCATGATCATTGAAGGTGACGTAGTGCTAACGCCGCTTCCGCAAGCAGACGGCCGTGTGAAAAATCGGCCTGCCATTGCATTACGGCAAATGCCTCGGTTCGGAGATTGGCTGATTTGCGGAATCAGCACCCAGCAACACTTGGAAGTTGCTGGCTTTGACGATCCTATTCTTGCACGAGACGCTGACTATCCAGCCAGTGGTCTCAAAGCGCCGTCCCTGATACGACTGGGTTTTCTGGCCGTACTGCCGGAAAGAC
>JAAUTD010000390.1 GCA_012031845.1 Synechococcaceae cyanobacterium SM1_2_3 | reverse complement strand
GCTGAAGCAGAATTCCGTGCCGCAGCCGTCCCACGCGCCGTTGCCGTTGGCGTCGAGAAACCATTGGCCGTTGCGGAACACGCCAACAGCGGAACCAAAGCTGGAAGTTTGACTGCGGCGGACAATGATGTCGCCAACGGCAACAAGCTGGCGGCCATTCCAAGCGATAGCACCGAGATAGCTGGTAGTCCCTGCGGACTCAGTCGTCCAGGTTACGCCATCAGGACTGGTCTGGATCGAGCCGTACCCGACCGCCACAAACTGGCCATTGACACCGATCACTTGATTAGCGGACGAGAAAGACGAATATCGGTAAGAAGTCCAGGTCACGCCATCCGGGCTGACAAACCGATAACCGTTCCCACCCACGACCACAAACTGGCTTCCATTCCAGGCAACCCCATTTGGATAGCTATACCGTGAATTGCCTGTATCGCGAGAGGTCCAGTTGATTCCATCGGGGCTGGTCAAAATGGTCGCCAAGTTAGCACTGGGGTCATATCCCACGGCGACAAACTGGTTACCGCCCCAGGTCACATCATTCAGATAAGAGTTAACGACGGTAGTGCGGGGAGTCCAGGTCACCCCATCCGGGCTGGTAAAGATCACCGCCAGGTAACCATTGTTATACTCATCTCCCACGGCGACGAACTGGTTGTTGCCCCAAGTCACGCTATAAAGCGTGGGATAAGGAGAGGATGTGTCCACAGTGCGCGAAGTCCAGGCCACTCCATCCGGGCTGGTCAGGATCTTATTGTAGGATACCGCCACAAACTGGTTATTGCCCCAGGTGACGTAGTTGAGCCAGCTAGTGGTTCCCGAAGTGCGCGGAGTCCAGTTCACTCCGTCGGGACTGGTCAGAATGGAACCGTAACCCCCTACAGCCACAAACTGAGCGCCATTTGAAGCGATACCCGTAAGATTGCGCGTAATTCCCAAAGCGCGTGTTGTCCAGTTGATGCCATTAGGACTGGTCAGGATTGCGTTATCCTCACCCACGGCCACAAACTGGCTACCCGTCCAAGTCGCATCAACAAGATAAGACGACACACCGGTATTGACGGATGTCCAGGTCACGCCATCGGCGCTAATCAAAACCGTGCTGCCGCTTATCGCTACGAACTGAACGCCATTCCAGGTAATACCCTGCAAAGAATAGCGGTCATCTCTTGGGGTCCAGGTCACCCCGTCCGGGCTGGTCAGGATTACACGATAGCCCACCGTAACGAACTGGCTGCCGTTCCAGGCGACATCATACAATTCCTGCGTTGATACTCCCTGCCCACGCTGCGTCCAGGCAACGCCATTAGGGCTGGTGAAAATCGCTGAACTCGCGGAACTGCCAAATTGAATGCCTACGGCAACAAACTGAGTGCCGCTCCAGGCCACAGCATTAAAGTAAGTATTGCTGCTGCCTAGAGAGAATGAACTCCAGGTGATCCCATCGGCGCTAATCAGGATCATGCTGCCGCCCACGGCCACGAACTGACCTCCGCCCCAAGTGACCCCATAGAGATAGCTTGTAGTACCGGCGTTGCGCACCGTCCAGGTTATTCCATCCGGGCTGGTCAAAATCGTGCCTCTTTCGCCAACGGCCACGAATTGGTTGCCACTCCAAGCTATTTCATTAAGCCGGTTTAGCGTCCCCGTGTTACGGCGAGTCCAGTTCACCCCGTCGGGGCTGGTCAAAACAGTACCGTCTTTACCTACGGCTACAAGGAGATTATTGCCATAGGCAACGGCATTCAAATCATCGAAACGCAGCGCCACCGTCCAGTTGCTTTCATCTGCTTGCAGCTCGACGTTCGAGGTTGCCAAAACGCTGTCAGGATTGGCGTCGTGCAGAAGCGGCGATACCCAGCGTTCGATACAGCGGTGTGGAAGATCATGACGAAAGCGGTCTGTGGAATCCTTCCAAACATCAGAATCGCTGCCCTGCAAATTTTCATTGCCGAGCGTAATTTTCCAGGTTAGAGGATCGACCTGCACGCAATCGGCGGCCAGCGTTTGATCACTGGCGATATTCAGGTTGGCCGCCGCAAACTGGCTGGAAAACAGCGGAAAGAAAAAGACAAAAAATAGCAAAACCTTATTTAATGCTGTGGGTAACTGCCGACAAAACATGGAAATTCCTCCTGCCGGAATGGCGATGGTTAAAGGTGTGGTCACGCTGGACTGACCATCAGCCAGCGCAATACACACCGCAAATACCATACCCATTTTTCAAACAGGTTGCGCCGCTCAAGAAATAGACCATTCCGCATATAAGAATATGAAAATAAAGGAAATGTAGAAAAAGGCATCGGGAACCGGGAACAATGCAGGCAACCCACAATGCAGGCGGATTGGCAATTTTGAAAAGGAATCTGTTCAGCGCGTTTCATTTTTGGCAACGGAGGCGAGGAAAATCGCCGACTGCCAGCGCCGATTTGATCTACGCTGTTCCATCCCACGGCATCGGAGACTGCTCATGCGCTTTTTCAACACCGCCGGGGCCAATGGATGCGGCGCGACATTACATCGTGCCGCCGCTGTCCCGGATTGATCTGGACGATGTGCTGCTGCTGATTGAGCAGCAGAAATACTTTGTGCTTCACGCGCCGCGCCAGACCGGCAAAACCACCGTGCTGCTGGCGCTGATGGAACGGCTCAATCGCGAGGGGCGCTATCACTGTCTTTACGCCAACATTGAGGCGGCGCAGGCGTATCGGGGCAATGTGGACGCGGCGATGCGCACGATAGTGACGCGAATCGCCGCTGCTGCGGATTTGTATTTACAGGATGAGCGGCTACAAGGATGGGCGCTATCGGCGCTGTCAGAACGGGGTGGCAGCGCGTTGACCGAGTTGCTGGAACGCTGGGCACGGGAGAGCGACAAGCCCATCGTGCTGTTGCTGGACGAAGTAGACGCGCTGGTGGGCGACACCCTGATTTCGCTGCTGCGGCAGATTCGCGCTGGCTATGCGCAACGGCCCGGCGCGTTTCCGCAAACCCTCATTCTGTGTGGGGTGCGCGATGTGCGCGACTACCGAATCCAGACCGCGGGGCAGAGATCATCACCGGCGGATCCGCCTTCAATATCAAGACCAAATCGCTGCGACTCGGCAATTTCAGCGCCGACGAGATCACCGCGCTCTACCAGCAGCACACTGAAGCAACCGGCCAAGTCTTCGCCGATGGGGTTCTGGCGCAAGTGTGGGAATTAACCCAGGGCCAGCCGTGGCTGGTGAATGCTCTGGCTTATGAAGTGTGCTTCGAGATGAAAGCCGGGCGGGATCGAACCCTGCCGATCACGGTGGAACACCTCACCGAAGCGAAAGAAAACCTGATTCAGCGCCGGGAAACCCATCTGGATCAACTAGCGGACAAACTGCG
>JAAUTD010000389.1 GCA_012031845.1 Synechococcaceae cyanobacterium SM1_2_3 | reverse complement strand
GAAATGTCCTGCTACAAATGTCCTTCGACCGCTGAGCGTGTCGAAGCGTCAGGGCGAGCGGATGGAGCGAAAGTCCTGAAACTTGTTAAACCGGTGGGAAGCCGGTTCTGCATCACCCCACGCGCTGGGCGGTTTCCAGTCGGCAACCCAGGCCGGAATCTGTTCCGGCGGCATCGGGCGGGCGATTTGATAGCCCTGCGCCAGATTGCAGCCCAACTGCATCAGCAAGCGCCCATGATCAATGCTTTCCACGCCTTCGGCAATCACCTTGCGCCGGAACGCCGCCGACAAGCCGATCACGCCTTGCACAATCGCCAGCGCCTCATGATCCACCAGCATATCCCGCACAAAGGACTGATCGATTTTCAACAGATGCACCGCCAGATGCTTGAGATAGGTCAGCGATGAATAGCCGGTGCCGAAATCATCCAGGGCGAAATGAACGCCCAATTGTCGGCACGCCTCGATCTGGCGGGAAATCACCGCCAAATCTTCCAGGGCCACTGTTTCCAGAATTTCCAGTTCGAGCCAGTCCGGTTGCACCGTCGGATATTCGGCCATAACTCTCCGCAGCCAGTCTACAAACCCCGGCTGCTGCAAATGGCGAGCGGACAGATTGACGCTAACCGGCAGCGGTAAACCCTGCGCCGCCCACGCCGCCATTTGCCGCAACGCCTCATTAATCACCCATTGCCCAACCGGAATGACCAGATCGCTGGTTTCGACCGCCGGGATAAACCGGGCCGGCGGCAGCAAACCCTCGTCCGGGTGTTGCCAGCGGATCAAGGCTTCAGCGCCAACGACCGCGCCGTTGCGCATATCCACTTTCGGTTGGTAATACAGCCGGAATTCGCCCGCCGCCAAGCCACACTGAATCCGTTGCAAGCTCTCGCGGTAGCTGCGGGCGCGGCGATCATGATCGGCGTCAAACAGTTGATAGCGATTGCCACCGGCCTGTTTGGCGATATACATGGCCTGATCGGCATAACGGATCAGGGTGTCGGGATCACAGTGGTCATCGGGATCACAGGGGCCATTGGGATCACAGTGGCCATCGGGATACAGGGTCACGCCGAGGCTGGCGCTGAGCGGCATCGGCCGGTCGGCCAGATCAAAGGGAATTTGCAGCGAGGTGATGACGCGATCCAGGGTATGTTCACATTCTTCCACGTTCGCCAGTTCGCCCAGCAGCAGGACAAACTCATCGCCGCCCAGGCGGGCCACGGTGTCGCTGGCCCGCACGCAACCTTTCAGGCGGCGAGCCGCTTCAATCAACACCAGATCCCCCTGGCGATGCCCGTGGGTATCATTGATGGCTTTGAAGCCGTCCAGGTCCAGGTAACACACCGCCAACTGTTTCTGATCGCGCCGGGTTTGCGCCATCGCTTGTTGCAAACGGTCGGTGAGCAACACCCGGTTCGGCAACTGGGTCAACGCATCGTGGTAGGCCAGATGTTCGAGCCGATCCTCGGTGCGCTTGCGCTCGATCACGTCCATCATCAAGGTGGTGAATTCCTGCATCGTCTCCACATCATCTGCGGTGTAGTCCTCCGGTTTGTTGCCTACGCCGAGAATGGCGATTACCCGCCCATCCGCCAGGATCGGCACGGTCAATTCGCGGATCAGCGCGACATGACCGGCAGGCAAGCCGCGCCGGTCGGGCAGATGGGCGTAGTCGTTGTGGATGATTGGCCGCCGCTGGCGGATACAGTCCGCCCACGCCCCGGCCTGCTTGATCGCAAAGGGTTGGTGCTTGCCCAGCGCCGTGCAGAGCGTCTGGGTGCGGCTGGACCAGGTTTGCATCGTCAGATTTTCCTGATCGGCGGACACAAAATGGAAAAACTGGCTTCGCTGCCGGTAAAGTGTTCCGCTTCGTCCAGCGCCGCCTTGATCACGTCGTCCAGACTACCGGCAATCGCCATTGCGGACAGGCGCATGCGGACTTTGAGCAGGGCCTCGGAACGCTGGCGGTGGTTGACATCGCGAATGAAGATGAACAGGCGGCCACTGTCAATCGGCCAGTAGGCGGCGTTGATCTCGGCGGCCCAAACCTGCCCGTTTTTCGCCCGGTGAAAGGTCTGAAACAGATCGCTGCCGTCGCGAGCGATTTTGTGAATTCGGGCGGCAGTCTCTATGGGCGTCTCGCTGGCTTCCAGATCGGCAATGGTCATATTCAATAGCTCGTCACAGCGATAACCCGACAACCGCGCATAGGCGTCATTCACTTCCAGCAGGCGTCCCTGCATATTGGTGATCCAGAAACCGTCCGGGGAGGTTTCGATCACGGCCCGGTATTGTTCTTCTCTGCGCCGCAGATCGCTCTCCGCCTGCTTGCGCTCGGTGATGTCCAGGGCCGAGAGGCGACAGTACCGGGCTGATCCGCGCATTGCGCCAATGCCTTCCAGATGCAGATGACGGCGCGGCGCGTTTTCTGGAGCCAGGATGATTTCACAACGCGCCAAGGCAATGCCCGTCAAAGCCGCGTCGAGAAAAGCGTTGAAAGCCGGGCGGCTTTCTGCCGAGATGAAGAGTGCAAACCGCCGATCAATCAGGCGGGCGCGTTCCACGCCCAGCAGCGCCGCACCCGCAAGATTCAATTCCTGAATGTTTCCGTTGGCGGCGAGGGAGAAATAACCCACTGGCGCAAAGTCGTAGAGGTTGGCGTATTTCTCCACGCTCTGTTCAAGTTGATTCCGCGCTTCAACCAAGGCTTTATTCTGCAATTCCAGTTCAACCTGATGCACTTGCAGTTCATGAACCAGCCGCAGGGCTTCCGCCACGCTTGGAAGCTGCTTGCCTTGGATATATGGTTCTTTTAACTGCGCTTCGGCTTGGCGGCGCAATTCGGCGGCGCTCTCAGAAGGTTTCTCTATTTTCATGGCCGCGTTCCTATTCCGTCAGCGAAGGTGATCAATCAAAACGCCTTGGGTCATCCTGCTTGCTTCAAAATACAGCGATCCTAAACGGATGGTAATTATTTCCAATCACCCTCTCCCCCAACCTCTCTCCCGCCTGCGGGAGAGGGGAGTGCGTCAGCGCGGGGTAAGGCGGGTGTGGGTGATTCGAGAAAAATACCATCCGTTTATGATTGCTATAGCAATCCTTCTCAGGTTGTTTAATTTTCTATTTAATTAAGCTATTATTTAATAATAGCCATTAGAGGAGACCACCCTCATGTTAGAACTCGACGATATCATTGATTCTCCGGCGAGCCTTGAAATAAAAAGAGCGTTGGCAGTCAAGATGATGATGTGGGATTTAAAACCGAAACAGATTAGCATTCTACTCAATGTTTCTGAAGGATTTGTGAGTAAATGGAAAGTGATTTATGAAGATAAAGGCGCTCAAGGGTTGCAATTAAATTATAAAGGCGGCAAAGGATTTC
>JAAUTD010000388.1 GCA_012031845.1 Synechococcaceae cyanobacterium SM1_2_3 | reverse complement strand
TGTTGATGGTGATCACCAAAACTGTCCGAAGTATTGTGGTAAACAACATTTTACCATACCGAAGGCTCCCTCTTTGCATCAATACGTTAGAGAAAACTGTCCGAACCATTGATTGATAAAAGCGCCACGCTATGGGTTCGGCGTGATGGCGTTGATTCATCACGGCGCAATAACCGCCAACTACCTACAAAAGCTCAACCTGTTAAAAGGCGTGTGGGTTTGGGACGGGGCACGGGCGGCAGTGGAAACATCAAAACTGGATACTGACCTGATCAGCCTGAGGAATCTGGCTGCCACCGAAACTCCATCAATAGACGCCAATCCCTACCTAGCCCTGTTTCTGGCCCAAATCCACAAGGAAAACGGTCGTTCCGACCTGGCTTTGGACTGGATCGACCGGGTGCGGCAACACCTGCCCGCCCATGAAACTGCCCCCCAGATCGTCGCCGGCTGGATTCAGGCTGAAGCCCTGCGCCAAGCTGGTCAACTCCAACTGGCGCTTGAGGTTATTAACCGCATTCAACAGAAGTTGCTGCCGCGCCTAGTGTTGATCGAACGAGAATCCGGGCTGGCCTTCGAGAGCCAAACCCTGGCCCTGAAGGCCATTTTGCTCGATAACCTACATCAGCGCCAAACCGCCATCGAAACTCTCCGTGCCGCCGAAGAGGCGCTGAACCGGGAACAACAACAGGAGTGGATCACCGAAACCACGGTCCAGAGGCTCCAGTACGTCATCCACGGCTTTCAAGCCAACACGCAATCTAAGGGAACGGCTGAAGCCCAAGCGGTTTTAGCCGCCGACTTAACGCCCTCCAGCCGGCTTGAAAAGGAAGCCCAGCGTTATGCTTTGGCCACCAAGCTCAAAGAAACCATCGGGAACGGCGACTATAGCCAAGCCCAGCAATTCAGCGAGCGACTGGCGCTGACACAGCAACCGGTTCCCGCCAACCCGAAATTTACCGACATTTCCCGCCAGGCAGCTTTCGCGCGTCTCCAAGACCTGCAACAGCGCCTCCGGCAACTGGATTCCGAGCAGGATGCGGCGGAGCAAAAAATCTGGAAGTTCTCCAGCCAGCAAGACCGATCCCGTGAGGCGGCCAGTACCGAGGAGCATATTCAGGACGAGCAAGACCGCGCCCACCAACTCGAAAAAGCGTTCCAAGCCGCCAAGGCCCGCCGGCAGAAGGTGGAAGAACATGCAAGACACCGTCGCGCAACTCAAACGCGAACACCCGCAACTGGCCGCGCTGCTGCGCGCCGAACCGGTCGAACTGAGCGGCTGGCAATCGCGACTCAAAGACCACCAGCGGCTGGTGCGCTATCTGCTGCTGGAAGACGAAGGCTGGGCATTCGTCATGTCGGCCCACGCCATCGAAGCCGTCAAATTGCCGGTCGGCTGGAAAGCCTTACGCGAACCAATCAGCACCTACCGGCTGCTGCTGCAAACGTCGGCGCTGAATCGCGGCTTTGCGCTCAATCGTGGCTTTACCCCCGATCTCCCCGCCGGTCCGGTCCGCAACGCGGTGGCCCTAAGTCAGCAACTGAGCCAACAACTCATCGAGCCGTTGCGGCCGCATTTGCAGAAGGTAACGCACCTGCTGATCGTGCCCAATGGCCCATTGCACGATTTACCCTTCGCTGCCCTGCCTTGGGAGGGGCACTTTCTGGCGGAACAGTTCCAACTCAGCACCTTGTCCTCCACCTCCCTGTTAGCGACACTCGACACCCAGCCGGCCACGGCATCACCGCAACTGGTCGCCTTGGGCAACCCCACCGCCCTTGGTTCAGCCCCTTTGCCGGCGGCGGAGCAGGAAGTCCAGGCCATCGCGGCTCTGTTCGTCCCGCCGGCCTATCCGCAACCCGCGATTTATCTGAAAGCCGACGCACAACGCACCCGCCTGATCGGTCAAGACCTCAACGGCAAGATGTTGCACTTGGCGGTGCATGGTCAAGCCGGGTCGCTGGAAAACACCCGCCTGATGCTCAGCGATGGTCCGCTGAACATCGGCGAAGTCTGGGGGCTGGCCTTGAACCATGCCCCACTGGTCGTGCTATCCGCCTGCCAGACCGCACTGGGTGAACACCTGGGCGGCGATGCGGTGGTCAGTCTGGCTAACGGCTTCATGGTGGCTGGCGCACAAACTGTGGTCTCCAGCCTGTGGCCGGTGCCGGATGAACCGACTCGACTCTTGATGGAAGCCTTCTACGGCCACCGAACCGAGGGCCATGCTGCCGCGCTAGCCGCCGCACAACGCAAGCTCATCCAAGAAGGCCATGATCCCTACCACTGGGCCGGGTTTGTCGTGACCGGGTGGTGAACATTTCCACAGTCCCGATATAGACCATCCCCCCTCTTGCCTGACGTTACCGTCGGATTTGCGTCTCATCCGCCAAGCACCGTGAGAACCGAATGTGATGGGACGGTTCTCCGAACGGAAAGCTACCCCGGCGTGATTCGCCAAACTGATGGCAGGAGAAGACTTGATGATGACGACAGGCAAATCCAGGAAAACCTGGGCCAGTGGCCTCGCCTTGGCGGCAACTCTGTATTCTGGCGGACTGTTCGCTGCGCCAGCGAACCCGGATATCGTCGCCCGGGTCGGCGATTCGGTTATTACCCGCACGCAACTTGAACAGGCGATGGCCGAGACGTTGCGGGAACATTGGCAACAACAGCTCACGGCCCAGAATGAAGCGCTGGAAACCTTGATACGCGAGCGGTTGCTGGAACTGGAAGCGGCCCGGCAAGGCGTCAGCGTCGAGACGCTCCAAACGCAGATGCCGGTAGCGACGATCAGCGATGAACAAGTGAACGCCGTACTCCGGCAGGCGGAGATTGATCCGACAGAGGCGGGGCCTTACGAAAAGGCATTGGCGCGCAGCTATCTACTAGCGCGACAGACCCAAGAACAGGTGACGGCGACGACCACCCGGCTGGCGGCGACCTTTCCGGTGGAACGACGGCTCCCGTTGCCGGTATTACCCACAGCGGCGCGGCTCTATCCACAGGGGGCTGACGACCTGAGTCGGGGTCAGCCGAATGCGCCAGTGACTCTGGTGGTGTTCTCCGACTTTGCCTGTGGGTACTGCCGCAAAATGAATACGGTCATCAATACCTTGCGGGAGACCTACCGTGACCGGTTGCGGATCGTCTACCGGTATTACCCGCTGGGCGAACTGGATAGCGACGGCGGGCGGGCGGCGGTGGCAGCGCAGTGTGCGGCTGAGCAGTCCCGGTTCTGGGATTACCACGATGCGCTGCAAACAGCGGCTGATCTGAAACCGGGGACCTTGACGGCAGTGGCGAAAACGCTGGGATTGAATCAAAAAGCGTTCGCGGCCTGCCAGTCTGGGAAAGCGGCGACAGCGCGGGTTCAGGCGGATCTTGATGAAGGCAATCGGCTGGGCGTTTCCGGGACGCCGGCCAGCTTTATCAACGGGATT
>JAAUTD010000049.1 GCA_012031845.1 Synechococcaceae cyanobacterium SM1_2_3 | reverse complement strand
CGGAATCCATCGCGCATGACCGACCGTAAATCCGACCCCGACGCTAATCCGCCGCCAGCGGTTGCAGCTCCTGAGCGCAAGAAATCCAGCCTGTTTGAGATGCTCAATCGGCCAATCCATTTCCCATTCAGCAAGAATCGCCCGTCTGAAGCCACGCCAGACGCGGCAGAACCGTCGCCTGCGCCATTCGCCCGGTTGCGGGATCGGTTGCGGCGCACCCGCCAGAATCTGGTCAGCGGCCTGGCCGGGCTGTTCGCCGGGAAGAAGCTGGACGACGAGGCATTGGAAGAACTGGAAAGCCGCTTGCTGATGGCTGATGTCGGCGTAGAGGTGACGCAACATCTGATCAAGCGGCTCGCCGAGCGCGTATCACGCCAGCAATTGAGCGATGCGCCAGCCCTGCTTCAAGCCTTGCAGGAAGATCTATCAGCCATTCTCGCGCCCTGCCAGCAGCCGTGGCGACCTACTGAATCGCGTCCCTACGTCATCCTGATGGTCGGGGTCAACGGGGCAGGGAAAACCACCACTATTGGCAAGCTGGCGAAAAAGCTGCAAAACGACGGTCATTCGGTGTTGCTGGCGGCGGGCGATACCTTCCGTGCTGCTGCGGTTGAACAGTTGCAGGTCTGGGGTGAACGGAATCAGATAGCGGTCATCGCTCAGCACGGCGGCGCGGATTCCGCCTCGGTGATTTACGACGCGATTCAGGCCGCCCGCGCCCGGCAAGTGGATGTTGTCATCGCCGATACCGCCGGTCGCCTGCACACTCAGTCCAACCTGATGGAAGAGTTGAAGAAAATCAAGCGGGTGATGGGCAAGGCGGACCCGACCGCGCCGCATGAAGTGTTGCTGGTGGTAGACGCCAGCACTGGTCAGAATGCGTTGAATCAGGCAGTGCAGTTTCACGAAGCAGTAGGCGTAACCGGCCTGGTTTTGACCAAACTCGACGGCACCGCCAAAGGCGGTATTGTTTTCGCTATTGCCCGCCGCCTGGGTTTGCCGATTCGCTTTATTGGCGTCGGCGAAAGCATCGAAGACTTGCGCCCCTTTGCCGCCGATGAGTTTGTCGCCGCATTGCTGGACCAGAACGCTGATGATTAAGCCCATCCATAGACGGAACTCCCGCCCCGGTTTGGCACTCCCACGCACGGAGTGCTAAAGTAAATGGCATGAAACCAAAGGTTATGGGAGAGGTGAATCACGATGACGACTACTGCGCTGATTCCGCGAATGCAGAATTTGCCGGTTCCGTTCGACAGTCTGGAAGGCTACGTCCAGGCAGTCAGCCAGATTCCGATGCTGAGCGCCGACGAAGAACGGGAACTGGCTCAAAAGTTACAGTCACAGCATGATCTGGCCGCCGCGCAACGGCTGGTGATGTCCCACCTGCGGTTTGTCGCGCACATTGCCCGTGGCTACATGGGTTACGGCTTGCCACTGGGCGATCTGATTCAGGAAGGCAATATCGGCCTGATGAAGGCGGTCAAGCGGTTTGATCCGAACTACGGAGTGCGGCTGGTCTCGTTTGCGGTGCATTGGATTCGGGCGGAAATTCACGAATTCATTCTCCGCAACTGGCGGATCGTCAAAATCGCCACCACCAAGGCGCAGCGCAAACTGTTCTTCAAGCTGCGCGGGGCCAAGAAGCGCCTGGGCTGGCTGAATCACGATGAAGTAAACACCGTGGCCCGCGAACTGGGCGTCACGCCGGACAATGTGCTGGAAATGGAATCGCGGCTGAGCGGGCATGATGTTTCTTTCGATCCTGGTCTGGACGCCGACAGCGATGAGGAGCCGGACAGCTACGCGCCTTCGGCCTATTTGCGCGATGAGCAGGCCGATCCGGCGCAAGCCCTGGAACGGGATGAATTGGGGAGGCGCAAACCACCAGTCAACTGGGCGCGGCGCTGGAACAACTCGATCCTCGCAGTCGCGCTATCGTGCAACGGCGCTGGTTGAGCGATGACAAGCCGACGCTGCACGACCTGGCCGCCGAATATCAGGTATCCGCCGAGCGCATCCGCCAGTTGGAAACCAACGCGATGAAGAAGCTGCGGGCGGCGCTGCCGACGTTGGCTTGAGACCGTCGGAACTTAAATCGCTGTGTTACCCGCCAATCGATCTAACGCTTCGCGGTACTTGGCGACGGTGCGAGCGACGATTTCCGGCGGCAGTTCCGGGCCGGGCGGCTGCTTGTCCCAATCCAGCGCTTCCAGATAATCGCGCACAAACTGCTTATCGAAACTGGGTGGATTGACGCCGGGCTGGTACTCGGCGGCGGGCCAGAATCGCGAAGAATCCGGGGTCAGCGCCTCGTCCATCAGCACCAGTTCCCCCTGCTCATCCAGCCCGAATTCAAACTTGGTATCGGCGATGATAATGCCCCGCGCCAAGGCGTAATCCGCCGCTTCCCGATACAGTTGCAGACTGATTGCCCGCACCTGCTCCGCCAGTTCCGCGCCAATCTGCCCGGCGATGGCGGCAAAGCTCACATTCTCGTCGTGCGCGCCCAGCGCGCCTTGGTGGAAGGCGTGAAAATCGGCTCTGGCAGGCGGTCAGCCAGCCGTAATCCCGCTGGTAGCGTAATGCCGCATACGCTGCCGCTGCGCTGATAATCCTTCCAGCCGGAACCGATCAGATAGCCGCGCACAATCGCTTCCACCGGCAAGCCGTTGAGTCGCCGCGCCACTACCGCACGACCTGCAACCAGAGTGCGTTCAGCCGGATCGGGCAATGCCTGTTCCAGCGTTTTTTCGGCCCGTTGCAGGTGATTCGGGATGAGGTGACGGGTGCGGGTGAACCAGAAGTTGGCGACAGCGGTTAGCATCGCGCCTTTGCCGGGAATCGCAGTGGCAAAATTACATCAAACGCGGACAGCCGGTCGCTCGCCACCATCAGCAGATGTCGGTCATCCACCGCGTACAGATCGCGAACCTTGCCGCGATAAATCAGCGGCAGACTGTGAATTTCGGGCGGGGCAATGGTAGACATGGACATCAGATGACCACTCCTGGGTGAAATAAAACAGTTAAATTTTGCGGATTCTAACGGTATGGGCTGAACGATGGAGAATCTGCGGTATTTGCGCTGATTTTCCCCGCTGTCGCCAATTCGCCAATCCGTTATGCTTAACGCCATGCACATCACTTCTCAATTACTGCCCGGCGATCTACTGTTTTTCGCCAACTTTATCTGGCTGCTGGCGCTATTGCAGGCCGGGCGAACCGCGCCGTGGCGGTTGCTGCTGGCCCAATCCACCCGCCAGCATGTGTTTTTGGGCGCTTCATTCGCCCTGTTTGTGATCTGGACCTTCGCAGTCGGGGTCCGTCCGGGTCTGGGTTTTCACCTGATGGGCGTGACCGTCTACACCCTGATGTTCGGCTGGGCGCTCGGCGTGATCGGCATCAGTCTGGTGATGACGGCGGTGACGGTGTTAAGCGGCGACTGGTCGGCGCTGGCGCTGAATGCTCTGATGATTGGGGTGCTGCCGGTTTCGGTCAGCTATCTGATTTACCTTCTGGTTCATCGCTATTTGCCGCGCCACCTGTTCATTTATATTTTCCTGTGCGGCTTTTTTAACGCCATGCTGGCGTCCGCCGTGACCATGCTGGGGCTGATGACGCTGCTGGTTGTTGCCGAAGTCTATCCGTTCAGCCGCATCAGCAGCGATTATTTGCCGTTTGTGCCGTTGTTCCTGTTTCCGGAAGGGCTGCTCAACGGGATGATGATTACGGCATTGATTGGAGTGCGGCCCGACTGGCTGAAGACCTACGATGATGAGATTTATCTAAAGAATTGATCGGCGTTCATCGAAGCAACCGATTAAACCGCGTTCAAGTCATTTTTTAATCAGAGAGAGGCGTCAAGTTCATCGTGTTCGGGAAACTGTTTGGCGGGGCGTTTGGATTCATGGTCGGCGGGCCGATGGGGGCGCTGATCGGAGCCGTGGTCGGCCATAATCTGGATCAGAGTCAGAAGAAGATTGAGGAATCAGGCGCCGCCGATGGGCATTTTGCCCAAACCACCCTGATTGTGACCACCTTTCAGATGATGGGCAGCCTCGCTAAAGCCGATGGTCGGATATCGGAGGCGGAAATCGCCACTGCCCGCGCCATCATGGATCAAATGCAACTCAGTCCAGGACAGCGCCGCACCGCCATTGACTGTTTCACCGAGGGGAAAAAGCCGGATTTTGCTTTGGATGCAGCGATTGACGCTTTTCAGCGCACTGATAGCCACCGTTCCGCGCCGGTGCAATTGTTATTGACGATTCTGTTGAATATGGCGTATGCCGACGGTCATCTTCATCCACAAACGCACGTCCGGTTATTGCACATTGCCGAGCGGCTGGGGATTGCCCGCTTGCAATTTGAGGCGCTGCACACCCTGTTCCGCGCCCAGCGCTGGACTCAGCAGCAGAGTGGGCGCAGCAGCGGCGATGAACGGACGCAGGATCGTCGCCCGGTGACTGCGGTGCAGTCGCTGAGTCAGGCTTACAGCGTATTGGGCCTGAAGCGCGACGCCAGCCCCGAAGAAATCAAGCTGGCTTATCGTCGTCTGCTGAAGAAGCATCACCCGGACAAGCTGGCGGCCAGTAACGTATCGCCAACTGAACTGGCTCGCGCCACTGAAAAAACCCGTGAAATTACCGCAGCCTACGATTGCATCCGCGAAGTGCGCGGGTTTTAGCGCGATCAATCCTGCGATGGCGATCCTGAATCCTCAGTCCATCATGCGCCTGGAGAACCCTGATAATGAACAGACCTGCCGCACCCCAGTCCGAAACCAGCGCTGACCAAAGCCGCTGCGCTACCCGAATCCCACGGACGGCGTACGCCCGCCTGCTACTGCATAATCTGGATGTGGATCCTGCATTCGGGGCGGTGCTTGGCGAGGTGTTGCCCGATGAGGAGGCCCGCCTGGCGTACCTGAATCATCTGGCGTGGCAAGCGCGGTCCTAGTCGCTCGCGGAACCCGGAAAGCCAGCGGCTCATGAACCTGTTCGATCCGTTACCCAATCCTCTGAACGAAGAGGTTATTTTTGAACTGCTCCGGCACGAGTCGGTGCGAATTGAGCAGATAGTCTCGAATGGTCAAGCGTCGCCAGACGGCTTCTGGTACGACCAGGATCAGCATGAATGGGTGTTGCTACTGGCCGGTGAAGGAGAAATCGAATTCGCTAACGGAGAACGGCGACGCCTGCGGGCCGGAGATGTATTGAATTTGCCAGCGCACACGCGCCACCGCGTTGCATCTGTTTCCCAATCCGCCGTCTGGCTGGCGGTGTTTTATGGATTCAATACCGCTAACCGAGTAAAAAACCCATGAAGAAAGTGATTTTGATCATTAGTTTGCTGCTGGTTAGCGCGATGGCTTATCTCGCTGCTGGCCCGTTTCTAACTCTACGCGCCATCGGCTCCGGTCTGGTGGAGCAGGATTCGGAAGCTTTGGCGGCAAACATTGATTTCCCTGCGCTCAGGCAGAATTTAAAGGAACAAATCAATGCCCAGATAATGAATAAGGCTGCGTCCGGCCTTAAAGATAATCCCTTGAATATGCTGGCTATGGGGGTCGCGACGCACATGACGGATCGCCTGGTGGATTCACTGGTAACGCCAGCCGGTTTAATTGGGATTATCGAAGGGAAGAATCGGATGGAAAACGCGCTGATTTCACCGGAAGAGCAAGCCGCCCGCAAAGAAAAACTATTCAAAAACGCCCGGACGGGTTACGACTCGATCAATCGTTTTTCTGTTTGGGTTCGCAATGAACGGGGCGGAGAAGTTCGGCTGATTTTGGCGCGGGATGGCCTGTCCTGGAAACTGGTCAACCTCATTGCGCCGCTGGATCGTTGAAACTGCCATTTATGGCCTTGCCGCATTAAAAATTGCTTATACCGCCCCAGCTTTCTCGGAGGCTCCAACATTTGAGAGGATGGAGCCATGAAGACATCAACAAACTTTTCACAGGAAGTGAGCCGTTCGCAGAGCCTTGAATCATTCAGCATTGGCTGTCATCGCCGCATCGAGCATTCAATGCTGGTGAACTGGCTGGCGCGGAATCAGAGCATGGAGCGGGGGGATTAGAGGCCGGGTTACAGGGATTTTGGCGATTTAACCGCCGTGGAACGTGGAGCTAACCAGCCTTGCGCGGCTTTTCGCGCATGTTCGGTGGAATGAGTGTTTAGGCAGAATCTTCAGATCCCCACTCTGCTAAGAGATGATTAACGGATTGAAAGACTGACACGACTAGGGCTGTGTCAATTAATTCATTGGCACCGTGGGCTATTCGGTTGCGCTTACTCATGAATTCGCGAAAGAGATCAATATCATCAACTGATACTTCTCCCTGTGAGTACATGTGGTTGAGTAGCCTCAAAGCAGGGAGTCGTTCAACGGGAATACTATGAGCAATTGCGCGCTTTCGAAGTGCAGCCTCAAATATGCCCCAAAGATACAAGATGGCCGGTTCAAGGGCTCCTTCTGCAATGAGAGCCTGTACTTGCTGTAGTTTTGTCGCCAGTTGCGGCCATGTGGGTAGTTCATTGCTGGTCATCGGAATCTTAGATGAATCAACATCCTCCTCTAATGTCACAAGCAAAAAACGCCAACCAGGATGTCTTGATATCTCCTGAGCAAGTGACTGGAAGCGATCAACGGAGATGTGAGATGCCTTTGTCTTGACTTCAATTATCAAACCGGTGTCCTCCCTAGTGGCCATTAGGTCCGGTCTGTAGTCGCCAAGATCAAAAGGCAGTTCATTAGTAGATGGCTCCCTAAGAACGGTAAATCCTTGTTCAGCGTAGGTAGATGCCAACGAATTGATCTTTTCGTCGTGTGCGGCTTTCAAAAAGCTGTTCATAAGTAACTCCTAAGGTCTTGCGCGTCGCTGACCCTGACATAAACACATTCGCTTCCCGCAGCAACCCCAATCTGGAGCAATGGCGGGAGGTTTGTCAGATCGATTGGCTCGTCCAAGAACCGACGATGGCTGTCCACATCAGACACCAAGCAGTCATCTTCAAAAATCAACCTAACGAGAGCATCTTGGATTGGCTTGATGATGTTGTCTGTATCTGCCGGTGATCTATCGCAAAGATAGACAATCGATAATCGAAGTGGAGGTGACGACACAGGAGGAGTGCTGTTGTTCCAAACCTTCTGGGCCTCCCCACGCACGAAGTTCTTCCATGCTTGGAGATTCGCTCTATTCCTTGTTTGAAGCGAAACAGGGCGTTGCGGGATTAGGAATTCAAAGGGTTGCATAGGAGCTTGGATAAGAAATGCCTAACATTTGACATGAGGTGCGTCCAAGGGCATGCGCCCTTGGACGCACCCCTCGATGGAAGGATTAGACCGCACCGGTTGGAAGGTCGAATTGAACCCCGGGTGAAGCTAAAACTTCCAGTACATCTACGGCCATGAAGCGTGGCCGTTGACCTTCAACCGTGTCATATCGGCCTTTGACGACAATCCTTGCGCCTAGAGCCGCACGAACCATTTGATCGTGATTTGGCCCATACACACATCGTATGGAACCCACGCCACTTACGCCTCGGATTTCGAAGCGGCGTGCGTCCAAATCGACCTCGCGAAGTAGGCCTTCAAAGCTACCACTCGTACTTACCTTGATCGGAGAGACAAGTGCTTGATTAAGCGCTAGACGTGACTTCGGAGTGAGTGTCTCCACTTGATCCCTCCCTGTATCAGTGGAAGAGAACGAGACGCTATCTATTCCTCGGCGGCCACTCGGAGCCAATCGTTTTGCTGCAACGAGAACCGTATCTCTCACTGCGGGATCGGGGAAGGCTTCTCGAATGGTCTCGCTTACTCCATCATCTTTCACATAGTGCGCGACGAGTGACAGGCTTCGTACCGCTGAGCGAACTGACTCAAACACTTGCTCAGACGCACCCTCTATCTCGTACTGATACCCCTTGGTCGTGTCACGCGTCGGTGGCGAAACGCTGACTCCAACCAACAGGCTGCCGTGTGCAACGCCTGATAGGCATGGATCGAGCTGTGAAGGCCAAAGCATCCGCTTATCTGTGGCGAGGCCAACTATCGACTTAGCTATGCCGCGAATTTGCTCTCGCAGTTCAGAGAAAAGCGAGATAACTATTGAAACAGTCGGATCGTGGATATCGACTGCAGGCCCACGAAAGTGGGCGACAAGATCAGACGTGTCAGTTAACTGGGCAAATGTATACTCTTCTGAGTACAGTGTTCTGAGCAATCTCAGATAGGGCTCGGCGACTTGTTCTGGATCAGCATTGTTTGCTGCGGCAAGGCTGTGCGCCGCTGCTAACTGCGAGTGAATGATCGCAGCCTTTCGTTCAACCGCATTGATCCAGAGTCCCATCATGCGACCTTGAGAATGCCTTTGAGATGAAGAGGGGCCAGCCCCTTGGCGCTGGCGGTCTTAACTCCAACGTACTGGAAGAAGGCTACGAAGTCGTTAACTTCACCAGGGATGTTGATCCAAAAATGAACGCGGTATGTGTCCATGATGCGTTGCTGGTTTAACTGCATGAACATCAAAGCACTCCACTTGTGAGCATCTGTTGCGAGTGACAAGTCCAACAACACATCCGTGTCATCGGGCAGTTCTTTGTCTGTTACAAAGCTACCGTCAAAAAAGACTGGGAACGGAAACTGCGGCCTCAACTCCTGCTGCAGGAACTGAAGGAACCGTGAGAAGAGGCTCGACCGATGGGCATTCCAAGTGAACTGCTCGCCGATGTCATCGAGCGAGCACTCATGGATTCCAGTAGGCAGGAGGCCATTCGGCTCAAATGACGGTATCGGCATAGGCGAACTTTAGTTGAAGTGAGGTCAAACTAGAATTAGTCAGTCGCATTCATAGCGACCAACACGGTATGAATCCAAGATCAGCTTCGTAAAAACCGATTGAGAACGCCTAAATTCCTGCAGAAGCTATTTTCACCCTACTGACGCCGTGCCCGCGTAACCGTCCGCCAAGCGGTTAGTTAAGGGTAGAGCATCCCTCCCGCCTTTTCCAACCAAATTTGCCCCGCAACCGTTATCACCGCTGCATTTCCCGCGATGTTCCCATGCCCCGGTTAAACCACAATGGACGCGCCGATGAATTGGGATAGAAAGGAGCCTCACGGCTCGATATAGCCAAACCCAAGACTTGTGCAAGCACATAATCGAAAACGCGCTAACCGGCGCTGCGTGGCTTTATCGCGCAACGTCCAGCGACCGAAGGGAGCGAGGTTGAGCGCCGGGTTAGGCATTGCGAGTACACCTAGACAACAAACGTGAAAGTAGAAATGCTGCCGCCCACCAGATGCCAGACCAGAGAAGGAATACTGTTGCCCAACCGAGTAGCGACGGTGATGCCCACCCACCAGACTCGGCTGTAGCAAACACAGGAATACTCACGGCTTTTAAAGGCAGCAACGGCAGATACACCGACCCCGCGAGAGCCGGTGCAAGTCTTTCTGGCGCGACCAACACGGCTGCAGCGTGAGTGCCTGCCAATACAGCAAAGAGAAACCAGTTGAGACGCATGGATAGCGATACCTAACGGGGTGCGAGTTGAGCGGCGTCTGCTAGGTCAGCTTTCGGCTTCGCCCTGTTGCTCGAGATCCTCGGCGTAGGGGATATCGTCCTCGAACCTGAGGATATTAAGCTCTATGAAGAAGAAGCAGAGGATCCAGAGGACGGCGTCGTAGAAATCCAGCAACTCGCCCTCCATACCCCAGATTACCGCATAGAGGAAAAGGGCGATGTAGAGGCTGCTCTTGATGAGGTTGCGCAGGAGCCACTCCAGGCGGTGGTACTCGCCTGGGAAATAGACATCGTATTCCAGGGCCAGCACTACCAGCAGCCATGTGCCAGCGTTATACATATCCAGCGCGCCGTGCTCGGCGATGTAGGCGGGCGTGGCGTACTCGTAGACGGAATGCAGGATGACCGCGTAGGCGAGCAAGCGCCCGACGAAGATGCCGTGTTTTTCCCAGGCTGAGATGTAGGGCTGGTCCATCTGCGAGGTTTCCCACTCAAACAGCAGCAGGAGCAGCAGCCAGCCCAGAGATTCCATGCCCTCGACGATAGTCTGTTCGAGGAAGAAGAACACCATGCTCATCCCAAGCAACCCATAAACCATCCATTTGAAGAAGGGGTAAGCCTTGGCGAAGAAGGAATCCTTGGCGAAGGTGAACATAAGCTGGGCCTCATTATTGACGGGTGGCCTCCTATAACCGTTGCAGGTGACAGGCAAGTTACAGGGACGGGCCGATGGGGGCGGGCCTGTCTGAATTTAATGAATCAGGACTTTCACTAAACCCGCAAATTCATCATACCCGCGAAAGCGGGTATCCAAGCTTTTGAGCGGCTTCTGTCATTCCCGCCTACGCGGGAATGACAGAAAGCGAAAGTCCTGAGGTTAATCAACGATTAACGCTAAAAACTAATCCCTCACCGCTCAATGGTGTAAATCAAATCTGCGCCCATACCAACGCTGCTGCTATTGGACTCGAACATCAGCTTTTTACTGATCCGGTATTTGACGTTGAAGGTATTAACGGCGTTGAGCAAGCCCACGCCATAGCCCACATACAATTCAGGCGTCAGATACTTGCCCAGCATCAGCGAAGTATTGTCTTTATCGCTTTCCTTGGCGGCGTCACTCGACGAACCCAATTGCAGCGAATCCAGCCCAAAAGCATCACCCAAACCCTTGGTCAATGCGCCGCCGCCCAAACCGATTGCGTTAGCCGCCTTAAACAACAAGGCTGATTCCGATCCGCCGCCTTGCGGAGAGCGGCCCAGCACCAGATAAGCCAGAATATCGGCATCGGGCATCTTGGGTTCGGAGAATAAAGTCATCTGCGGCTTTTTCAATGTTCCGCGGATTTGCGCGCCTGCGCTGACTGCGCCATTAGCAGTGGAACTCTGGCTTTGCCGCGCCACGCGCAAATCCAGTCCCGGATTATCCAGCGGACTGCTGCTGAACAGCAGTTGCCCACGCTGAATTTCAATCTCTTCCCCATAAATCCGGTAATTGCCCGCCGCCACTTCAATGCTGCCGCTGCCGCGTGGCGCGAGTTGCGGCGTTTCCTCAACCAGCAGACTTCCTTTAAGCTGGCCTTTGAACGCCGCTGTTTCCACTTGCACATCATCGCCGAGAATTACCTTGACCTTGGCGTACAAAGCCATGCCTTTAGGTTTTGTTAGCGGCGCAATATCACTGCGCTTATTAACAATCACCACATCACTAGAGGCTTTAATCACGCCGGGCCGGTCTCCGCCGGGTCGTAGAAATGCCTGCGGAATGGTCACCTGACCCTCAACCCGGACTTGCTGCTGCGCAAGGTCCAGCTTCAATCAGGACTGAGTTGAATGCGTAAATCGGATGTATCCAGCGCCTGAAAATTTTGCCCCTTAACGCTTAGATTTAATTGTGGCTTCAGCGGGTCTATTTCACCCGTAAGTTGCAATTGACCGGAACTGGATCGCACCGATCCGGATACTTGCAAAGGCCCCTGACCACTGCTGGCGGCGGTCAGTTGCAAATCCTGGAGTTTAATCCCTGCTTCAGGAATGGATGCCCCGGCATTCTCCAACCCAATTTCGCCGCGTAACGCCAGTTTTTGCAGAGAACCGGCCATATTTATATCAGCTTTTAATTGCCCGGAGACCTTTTGCAGTTGTGGCGCGAACAGGGTAATCAGGCCGAGATCAGTCACAGCCGCATTCAGTTTTCCATTGATTTTGGCTGCGCCCAGTGGGTCTTGCGCTTGCAAAGTCGCTTGCAATTGCCCGGTCTGCGCCAAATCCAGTTTAGCCTGCGCGTTCAGCATTTTTCCATTCAGATCGCTTTGCACACTGCCGCCGTTGAGGGTGAAACGCACCGGATGGCCGTTGGCTTCCATCTGCAAGCGACCGGGCGCGATAGTGAGATTCAGCTTGCCCTGCAACGCGCCGCCGGGTTTGCCGCTGACCGAGGCATCGCCATTCACGCTGGTAGCGATAGTCATGCCCGGCGGTAGTAAATGCTTAAACCGATCCGGGGTGAAATTGCTGAGCTGGACGCGCCCGATGAAACCACTGGCGGTATCCCATTGCCCTTGTACGCAAACGCGGGTTGGGGCGCTGTTCAGACAGGCAGCGTCAAGACGGGTCTTTTGCGCCGAAGCGTCCACCGCTGCCGGTTTTTCCAGACTCCAGCCGCCCGCAACCGTCTCCTTTGCGCTCAATTCGGTGATCCGGCCTTGCCAGAGCAGGGACGGCAGTTGCAGCTTGCCCGCCAGCGCCAGCAGAAAGCGGCCCGGATCGCCGATCAGTTCCGCCTTGAGATCGTGAGCCGCCGGATCGCCGGAACCGTTGAGGGTGAAGCTTTTCCAGTTTTGACCGCCCAGGATCAAGCCTTTGCCACTGACTGTTAATTGCGAGCGACTGCCGCCGCCGACATCCACATTGGCTTCGCCGCGCAATTGCTGAATCTGGGTATCGCCCTGCCGCAGATTGCGCACAGTGAAATTAGCCGCAAGCGCGGGCCGGTCGCGGGAGCCGCTCAATACGCCACTGCTGACAATCGTCCCGCTCAGATTCGGAATCAGCTTTTGCAGTTGCGGCGCATCCAGTTTCCAGCGCAAATCCCAGCGTTGGGTTAATGAACCCTCGGCGTCCAATTGAGTATCACCGGCATTCAGGCGCAGCGTTTTAATCGTCAGATTCTGGCCCTGAATCGCTGCGTCGGCATTACCGCGCACGGATTGTCCACTCAAGGTTCCGGCCAGTTCTTCTATCAGCGCATTAGCTGTTAATTGCGAACCTTCGAGAACGCCATCGCTTTTGACGCGCAGATTTAACTTGCCGGGCAATTCTTTCCACTTTGCGCCGGGATTCAGTCCTGTACCATTTAACTCCGCCCGCCAGCGCACCGCAGGCAACCAGGCCACATTCGCCGCGCCCTCAATAACGCCTTCCAAAATCTGGCCGCTCAATTTCACGTCGCGCACCGCCTGATCCGAGCCGTGACCGCTCAAAGTCCAGCGCCCTTTCGGAATATCCGGCCCTTGCGCGTCGGCGGCGATCTGGAATTGATAATCCTGCGCTGTGCCTTTCACCGCCAATTCACCCTGGGAGCTTTCCACTTGCCGCGGCCATTGAACGGCCAAACCAGCTTTTGCCATTGAGCGGCGGCGTCAAAACGCAAGTCGGCCAACTGCAATTCACCCTTGGCGGTCAAGGCCAGTGGCTGATTGGCGACCGTCAATCGCAACTCCTTGAATTTGATCTGCTGATCATTGCCTTCGGCGTTAAAACGCACCGTCGTTGGGCCGAGTTCCGGCAGCGTGGCGGCGATTTCGCCGTGACCCTGAAACTGAGTTAAAACGCCGTTGGCCTCGAGTTGGATGGATAGCGGTTTACCGGCCAGTTCCGGGGCGAACGGTTGCAGATCAGCGACCTTGAGTTGGGCTTGCGCCGACCAGGCCGGTTTTGGCGTCAAGGGCTGGCGGACTTCGCCGCGTAAATCCAGCGTCGCCGCGCCGGTGATGTTGTGGGTCAGTTGCAGCCGGTCGCGCAATTCGCCGCTGATATCACCGCGCCCGGCGAATTCGCCATAATTCGGCGTCAGCAGCCGCCAATCGAGCTGGATTTGCAAGGGGTAGTTGCCGATGGGATTGAGGCCGCCGCTGAGCCGGATTTCGCCCTGCGGCGCCCGGATTTCCAGGGTTTCAATCCGCAGATCATCGTCTTCGCTATGGGCCTTGAGACTGACCGCATCAATTTGAATAGGCTGGGCGTTGGGCGGTTGAATCCGAATAGAGCGGCTTTGCAGATCGGCGACGTTCACCGCCAATGGCAGGCGAATATCGGGCAATGCCAACGGTTCGGGCGAGGACGGGGTGCTATCGCCGGGCGGCAATTGCACCTCAAGATCGCTGAAATGCAGGCGGGTGATATGCGCCTTGCCGCTGAATAAGGCGCTGGGTTGCCAATCAAGATCGGCGCTGCCGAGCGTCACTTGCAACGGCCCCTGTTCATAACGCAACCCTTTAATTTGCAACGGCCCCAACAATCGGCCATTGACCGAATCCACAGTGAGTTGGCCCGGCGTCAATCGTTCTGCCAGCGCGATCAGACTCTGCAAGCCGGTTTCAGTGGAAATGACGAAACCCGCTGCCAGCAATACCAGCAACAGCAATCCGAACAACCCAAACAGCAGGTGGCGTAGTACGCGGAGCACGTTCACAGGTCAGGCCCAATGCTGAAGGAAAACCGGAAGGCGTCGCCGGGCGGGCTGTCCAGCCCGGAAGCCAGGTCAATGCGCACCGGCCCTACCGGGGAGCGCCAGCGTAATCCAACGCCAACCCCGGTTTTCAATTCGGGTTTGCGCCGTCGAACGCATCGCCGCTGTCCACGAACGCGGCCAGACTCCAGCCGTCCCGGACCTGGTGTTCATATTCCACGCTCGCAACCAGCAGGTTTTTGCCGCCGATGACTACGTTTTCGGAATCAGTGGGGCCAATGGTGTTATAGGCATAACCGCGCACACTGGCGTCGCCGCCGGTGAAAAAGCGTAATGAGGTCGGCAATTCCTCAAATTTCTCCTTGATCGCGGTCGCGCCCACATCGCCACGCGCAATCAACCGGCTGACATCGTTCAATGCGTAGACACTCTTCAGATGCAACACACCTTGCACGAAATTGAGATCAGACAGCAATGCGGTGGAAGCGCCGCGCAGTTCAAAGCCAAACAGCACCCCGCGCCGGGTGTATAGCCGGTCGTCGGCGTCAATCCAGGTCCAGTTCAAACCGGGAATTAACAGCAATGAGCTGGAAGTCGGCTGATCGCCCACGCTGAATTCCTCGTACTGATAATTCAGGCTGTAATTCTTCAGCCATTTTCCTTCCTGACTTTGCCAGCCGCCGCCGATATAAAATCGCTGATAATCCTGCTCGTTATAATCCTGCTGCGAATAGCCCGCCGTTAGCGAATACTCATCGCTAATCGGATCAGCGCCGGGAATTTTGTATTTGACGCCGATTAGCGATTTGATGGTTGACCATTGCAATTCTTCCTCAGCATGATGGCCGTGCCAATTGAGCCAGCGTTGTTCGGCGCGAAACTTGACTCTTGCGCCGGTGTCCGTGCCATAACCGAGACCCGCGCTGTATTTGTGTTTCTTATTCGGTTCCAACTCAATATTCACCGGCGCGGTATTAGTCGTTGCATCTGGCGGCGCATTGATCTGAATCTGACTGAAATAGGGGCTGTTATTCAAATCACTTTGCAGCTTCAGCAACTCATTAGCGTCATAGGGATCGCCAGGTTTGAAACGCGGATAGCGATTCAGCAGAGTGGATGAAAGGATATTCTGCTTAAAAGAGATGTCGCCGAAGCGGTAACGCGGGCCGGTCTGGTAGTGCAGATGAATGGCCGCCTGATAGGCTTCCAAATCAATTTGAATCGCGCTTTCGGTGAAATGGGCGTCGAAATAGCCGCGCTCGGTCGCCAGCGATTCCAACGTCTGCTTCATCTGTTCATATTTGGGCTGATCGAGCGTCTGGCCCGGCGCGAGCGGCAATTTGGCGCGGAAGGCTTGAAAGGCTGAATCCTGCTGGCCTTCGCCCAGGATTTGCATATCCAGCGCAGCAATTGGCAATGGCGGGCCAGGCTGAATCTGATAACGCGCTTCCCAGCCCTTCGGAACCGCGTTCAAGCTGGATTCGACCACGGCCCGGTAATAACCGAAGGGTTGCAGGGCTTCGCGGATCTGGCTTTCAGCGCGGTTGTGCAGCCAGCGCAGGCGGGTTTCGTCGGGCGCGGTTTGTCCGGCAAAGCGGTTCAGTTCGAGAAAGGCCAGCACATTGTCGCGCAACGGCCCGTCAATCCCTTCAACAGTTACCGTAAGCGAGCCGTTCTCGCTGGCTTCGGTAGCCTGTTGCGCCCACAACGGCGCGGCGGTCAGAAGCAGACTACACAACAGCAGTCTAATAAGTATCAGTCGCAGGCGGGATGAAGTCATGGATAACAGTAAACGGTGGTTTGCGAGGACTATTAGCGCATGAATATAGCTTTTCTGAACCGGTTGCGCCTGATAAGAAAATCCCCACGTCCACCGTGCATGCGTCGGCTGCGGTGGCCCAAGGGATTGCGAGCGGTTTAGGCTATAGTTTGCCGCCCAGATCGCTACCCGGCAGGAGTGTCTCGCCATGAAAAAAAAGTTGCCGATTGGTCTGCAAAACCTGCGTGAAATGCGCACCCAGAACTATGTCTACGTCGACAAAACCGCCCATGTCGCCCGCTTGGCCGACCAAGGCAAATACTATTTTCTGGCCCGGCCCCGGCGGTTTGGGAAAAGCCTGCTGGTGGATACGCTGGCGGAAGCGTTTGCG
>JAAUTD010000387.1 GCA_012031845.1 Synechococcaceae cyanobacterium SM1_2_3 | reverse complement strand
GGCGTCGCTGCGCTGGACACGCCGCCGGGCCTTCAGTCGTGGTGGCGGCTACCGCCTGTTCGGCCTCGGTTCCGCCCTTCCCGGTCGCTGGCGGCGTTGAACCCGGTTCGCACCCGATCAGCAGGGCCGCGCCAACGGCTGAATGCGCTTCCAACTGGGCGCTGCGGCCTTCCCCGGCGTAGTCGAGCGTTACAATTACATCGGCGGCGGGTAATTCGCCATGACCGCGCTCCGGCCACTCGATCAGCAACACCGCCTCGCCGTCGCATTGCTCGCGCAGTCCCAGATAGTCCAGTTCTTCAGGATCGGCCAGCCGGTATAAATCCCAGTGAAACAACCGCCAGCCGCCGATCTCATACGGTTCCACCAGGGTGTAAGTGGGACTTTTGACCGTGCCGCCATGCCCCAGGCCGTGCAACAGACCGCGCACCAGCGTCGTTTTGCCCGCGCCCAGATCGCCGCGCAGATAAATGACGCAACCCGGCGTTAATCCGGCTGCCAGGCCAGCGCCCAGCGTCTCGGTGGCGCTGGCGGAATCGAGCCTCAGTTCTAACATGCTTTGCACCTCAAGCATTGACCAACTGCCGCAGCATGGGCAGCAAATCAGTCGCCAGCAAGCCGCGTTCGCCGCCCGCCTGCGCCGCCAGATCACCGGCTCGCCCATGCAGATAAACGCCCGCTTTGGCCGCCGCGAACAGCGGCAGACCTTGGGCGACCAGTGCGGCGATCACCCCGGTCAGCACATCGCCCATGCCGCCGCTGGCCATGCCGGGATTGCCTGCGGCACACAGCGCCACTATGCCGTCGGTCTTGCTGGCGATCAGCGAACCCGCCCCTTTCAGCACCACGACTCCGCCAAAGCGCACCGCCAAATCCTCCACCGCAATCAGGCGATCTGCTTCGACCTGACCGGGCGTCATCTTGAGCAAGCGAGCGGCTTCGCCGGGATGCGGGGTCAGTATCCAGTCATCGCGATAATGCGGCCCCACCGCCAGCAGATTGAGCGCGTCGGCGTCCACCACCAGCGGCTTATCACTGGTCAGCGCGGCATGGAGCATGGCCCGGCCCCAGTCGTTGCGGCCCAGACCAGGCCCAATCGCGACCACCGTGGCCCGGTTGAGCAAAGGTTCAAGTTCATCCGGGGTTTCGACGCCATGAAACATCAATTCCGGGCGAACCGCTGCCTGTAACCCGGCGTGGGCGCTGCGGGTAGCGATGCTGACCATCCCGCGCGAGCTTTACGTGCCCGAGAACCGGCGCGAGGCGGCCTATATGGGCGAGAACCTGCCGCTGTCGGGCGACCGTGTGATGCTGGAGCCGCGGACGCTGGCCAAGCTTCTGGACGTGGTCGACCAGATGCCGGGCTACACCCACGAGAAAAAAGCGGAGTTTGCGAAGTCGCTGGAAAGCAATACGGCAGCACGCCAAGCGCTCAGAAATCAGCTAGAGCCGCATCGGCACCACCTGGAGAGACAGATTGATCAGGAGCGCGGTGGGATGAGTCGTTAAAACTCATCGGCTGCAATGGCTTCGGGCGCGGCCCCGGTGCAGGCCGGCGGAAAGCGGGCCACCGGGTGTGGTCATCCAGCGGTTGCTGCCGAGTGCGTGGCACTGGCCTCACCGCTCAAGCTGGCGGCCGAGAAGGCCGAGAACGCTGCGGCACACACTCAAGCAGCGGCCGTGGCGGCCACGCAGCTTGAGAAGCCCACGAGCAGATGATCGGGTGTGCTGCCTTCGCCTAGACGAAGGCAGGTAGATTACTTCGGGTTGAACGGTCTGGTCGGTCCAACAGGAAACATGGGCGGCGTGGGACGGGTAGGTTGAGGGAAGTGAGGTGGTGAAACTGGGCGGTGCAACATGGCTCATATCCTTGTCTGATCACGAAGTCGAGGCGCTGCTTCGACTTCGTGAATTTGATGTGAAGCATCAGCCGTACTGGATCAGAGTCCAGGTCACGGCCTCTCGCAGAGCTGGGGGCATGGTGTTGCCTTTAGCGATGGGTGCGGTACTTCCACCGTTCCCTGGTCTCCAGATGCCGCTTTCCGGGCACTTTTCACCAGTCCGTGCGGTGGTGCCGATGGGCTTTTTCATGACAGTGTTCCTGATATTGAGGGATGCCGATGTACAGCCTTAGCGGTGCGTGCTGTACTCCATGCACGGTACAGCGTACACGTACCGTCAAGACAACACAAGAGGTAATGTATGAACATCACACCAGGGGCGAGGATCAAGGCCTTGCGCGAGGCGAGGAAGCTCACGCTTGAGCAGCTCGCCATTTCTATTGGATCCTCAAAAAATTACATGTGGGAAATTGAGAATAAAGAAACGTCGCGGCCCTCTGCAGCGATGCTAGATAAGCTTTCTCGAGCTTTTGGTGTCGGAATTGAGGAAATTATGTATGGCACTAAATCGGCAGATGCTCAGGATAAAGCAATCCTCCGCGCTGGAACCGAAGATAAAGTATTTTTTAGGGAGTACCAGGAACTTCCAGATCCAGATAAAGATAGATTGAGGAGGATACTGCAGGCTTTAAAATCGCCTAAGTAAAAATAATGACTGATCTAGCCTTGGCATATATACGGAAGAACAATGAAGTTTTTCCTTTGTCGGCCATTTTGGCGAAAACCAATCATTTATGTCAGTTTCATATGGATCCATAGTAGGCAAAGCCGCGTGTGGTAAGGCTTTGCTTCGGAATTGCCCAGCCTCTGCCGGGACGTGATACGCTCCACTTTACAATGCCGTTTTTTATTAACACTGCGGTCAGGGCCTGATCAGACAGTTCTATCATTCTTAACGTTGTTGCAGTAAGGGATGTGTCGTATCGTGCTGATATATCATTGGCTATCATAAGAGAGGTTGTCTTAGCATCCAGCATGGCTCTGAAGTCATCCGCTGGCATGAGCAAAGTAAAAGCGAATAAATTCGCCTCCTGTTCGATATTTTTTGGATGCGGAGCAATATCCGAGAGGTCATCAAAGCTGCATTGAAGGTCTCCGCGATCGGCGTGAAGAAGCAAATGACCTATCTCGTGTCCAATGCAGAAATTCTTTCTTCCACGGCTCATTTTTGAGTTAACTACTATAGCCGTTGCTTCGCCACTCTTAAGTAGTGCGGCATCGAATTTATCAGAAAACTCTTCTTCTACAACGTCTGCTTTAAGTTCGCGTGCAATCGCTCTGCAGTCTACTGGATAAATTCTATCAGCAGGTCTGTGCGATCTCCATGCTCTAGTCCAAGCATAAGCAGCCTCGAGAGGTGTCAAAGCTTTCCTCATGGTTTGAGTAAGGGCGGCGGGTACGACTTTTGTCATGACTGCAGAGCTTCTCCAATAGTACTATACTATTAATCTCATAAAAGGAGTTATGGGATATAATAGAACCATGGAGACCTTGCCCGCAGTGATCGTGGTTCCCGGTGCGCCGGCTGGCGTGCCGCCTGGTCGGTGACGCC
>JAAUTD010000048.1 GCA_012031845.1 Synechococcaceae cyanobacterium SM1_2_3 | reverse complement strand
CGAGACTCGCTTTTAATGCTGAGCAAAAAGCTGGAGCAAAAGTAGGCGCGGCCGGGCAGTGATTGTTGTCGCTTGGCGGATCGTCCATGCAGCAATTACTGCCTTGCTTTGCTTGCCTCATGCGCCGGTTGTTTTCCATTTCAGCCGTTTTCACCGGCTTGCACCGGCCCGCAATAGCGGATTGCGAGCATCGTAATGTCATCAGACTGATCGGCCTCGCCCGCATGGGTGCGAACATCACTCATAATCTGATTGATGATCTGTTCTGGCGTAAACCCAGGACGATGCGCCACGATTTGGCGCAACCGCTCGTCACTGTACAAATCCCCAGCCGGATTCATCGCTTCGGTAACACCATCGGTGTAAAGCAACAGGCAATCTCCCGGCGCCAGCGCTGTTTCGAGTACCCTGAACTTGACGCCCTCGGTCACCCCGGCAGCCGTCCGCTACGCGCTGACAGAACTTCGACAGCCACTTCCTGACGTAGCAGCAGTGGCGGATTATGTCCGGCGTTGACGTAGACCATGCGCCCGTTGCGCACATCAAGCACACCGACGACCAGGGTCACAAACATGCAGTTAGGGTTGTCACGACTGAGGGCGTCGTTGACATCGTCCATGATCCGAGCCGGATCGGATTCGCGCTCGGAGGCGACCCGGATCAGGGTCATGGCAATGGTCATGAACAGAGCAGCCGGTACGCCTTTGCCGGACACATCGCCAATCGTGAAACACAGGTGATGGTCGTCCAGGAAATAGAAGTTATACAGATCCCCGCCGATTTCGCGGGCTGGCGTCAGCACGGCATGGATATCCACCTCGGCGCGATTGGGAAACGCCGGAAACACCTTGGGCAAAAGGTCCATCTGAATATCGCGGGCGACATTCAGCTCGCCTTCAATGCGTTCCCGCGCTGCTACCGCCTGCATCAATTTGCAGACGTTGGCGTGCAGGCTGTTTTCATGAAAACGAAGGCTTGGGCCAGACGGCCTATCTCGTCGCGTCGGTCCACCGGCAGTTCCGTCGGACTGGAGCCGGACGAATCATTGGCCGAGAAATCGGATTCCGGCAGCTTCACCGCGTAGGCGGACAAGCGGTTGAGTGGCAATGCAATCCGATAGGCAAAGAAATAGGCCAGGATTAAACCCACCGCCAGCGCGATCAAAAACACGCCAGCCTGATCGGTCACCAGTTTGCGGGCCGGCTCGCGCAACGCATCGCGTGAAGCCAGGGCGGCAATGTACCAGTCAAAAGGCTTGATATAGGTGGCGTGTCCCTCCAGTTCCTCACCCTCCGGGGTCGTGAAGCGCAGCCGGTCTTCACCCATCATTTGCTGTCGCGCCAGTTGCATCAGCCCAATGCGCACATCACTGGTCATAGCCCCCAGGTAGGTGCTATCCCGGGGCGGGACCACGATGTTCCCCTTGCCGTCGAAGATAAAGGCCGCCGCGTTGCCGCTGGTCACGATGTGGGGCAGGGTATCCGCCAACTCAGTCCGCAACTGGGTCAGTTGGCGCTGCGCCTCAACCTCGACCCGGCCCACATCGCCAACCGCGCCAATAACCCATCCCCAGCGCGGATAACCCACGAAATAGCCGAATTTTGGAGTGGCTCCGCCGGAGGGTGCCGGCCACATGAATGACAAAGAGGGGAGAGGGCGCTCTGCAATCCAATCTGCTGATGCGTCCGGCCACATGAATGACAAAAAGGTGTTGTTGAATCGGGTGATTTCATCACGCGCCGCACGCGCCAAACTGCGGCCCTTGATGTCAACCACATCGATCAGCGTGTATCCCTGCTGGTTGGCCACCGGCGAAATCAACACCCGGTGTTCCTGATCGAAAACCAGCAGGAATTCGCCACCCACCGGACGGACCATCGCCAGCCACTGCAAAGCCAGATCCTGCGCCTTGGCGTCATTGATGACCCGGAGATCGGCCAGACTGGCGAATCCATCCAGGGCCGTTTGCATGACCTCATCGAATTCGCGGAACTGCTGTTTGACGGCCTGTACGGTCGCAACCTTGTCCTTGAGCAGGCTGCGATAACGGCCCTGAATATTATCCTCGACCAGTTTCAGGACGTTGCGCAAGGAACGCTCTTCGGCCATCACACTGTCATGCTCCAGGGTATGCCGCGAAGACGTCATCACAACCCCGGCGACTACCGAAACGACCAGAGTGACCGCCAGGAATATCCGGGTCTTGATCGAATGAAAAAAAGGAATGCCTTGAGCGGTGATCTTGACCACCTGGGAATGGGCGATAGCCCAAAACAATAGCGTAGCCACCAGGTAAATCACCCCAGTGATCGCCAGCCCGGACGCTGCTCCCATCGAGGTAAACAGGGCGCCGATCAACAAAGGGCCAATCATTTGGCCGAGCTTGTCCGCGGCGCGCTGCACGCTCATGGACTTGCCTGCGCCCGCAGCGATAACTGATTTGAGGTTAAGCGCAAAAGCCGACTGGCCGCTCCGGCCAGGGAACTGGCTAAGCCGAGGGCGAACACCGCCAGCATGATCGCGTACAGACTTTTATCAAAATAGAGATAGATCATGCCGGAGGAGCCGATCAATCCGCCCAGCACGATAAACGTCTTCTTATTTTGCGCAGCATCGATATAGCGGCTGAGAAATGGCCCCAGATAGATCACCGTCAGCCCATAGATCATCATGACCCGGCCGATAGTACCCTGGTTAATCCCTTGATCAGTCAGAAAAAGCGGCAGGGCAAAATACAACAGGCCTACCTGAACCAGTGAAAATGGCGCGACGCTGCCGAATTGCAGCCAGAAAAAATTCCGGTCGCCCAATAACCGTACTGTGCTGCCCAAATCCAGATTGCGTGATGGCTGACTGGCTGTGAGCAAGCTGACAGGCTTGCCAAAAAAACGGCGCATCAAAATCAGCACGAACCCGCCGGGCAAAATACTTAACACCGCGCTGATCCCAAAAACCGGCGTATAGCCAATCTGTTGGGCCAGCATGGCTCCGACGGCGCTGCCACAGATGTATCCCGCAAAAATGCCGGCAACCAGATGAGAGATGCCGCGAGCAATGGTTTGGGGCGTCGCCCACAGGAAGATGAACCCCTGAATCCCCATCCAGGACAGGCCGTAACCAGCGCCCACAACCGCACGGGCCAGGATGAAAGACCAGACATCGCCAGCAAACATCGAAAACAGTTCGCCAGCGATGGTGACGCCCACCCCGATGAGGAAAGGCGTCTGCCAGCCCCGTCGGTCGGTGAGCACCCCAGCCAAGAGGGTAGCCAACAGGGCGCACAGCATTTCCACCGATAAGGGCAGGGCCAGCACCACCGTCTCGGCCAGGTCGGCAATCGGGGTATAGATTTCCCGCATCCGCAAGGGAATGAACGACAGCGGCAGCGCCCAAGCGAACAACAGAAGGAAGGCGCTCGGCCGCCCAAACAGATAGGAGCCGTCTTCGGGCGTCAGTACGGCTTCCCCGGACTGGCTTATATGCTTGCAGGGCGTCTGCTGCTGGCGCATCAGCACCGCCAGCAACATAAACAGTTCGACGACAAACAGCGCTGAAACCAAGGCTACCGTGCCTGAGTCGAACAGGCGCTGACGAACCCCGGCGGCAATCGTCTGTTCATCCAGACGCAAGCGCAGACTGCCGAGCAGTATCCGCACACCGTTATCCGATCTGTGAATATCTTCTGTCAGGTCGAAAGTGGGCAGAAGGGCAATGGCTGCCGGTTGCCGTTCCAGACGGCCATCGCGGTAAAGTCGGTACAGCACCCGATCGTCACGGGCGCGAATCTCCATAAAATGGATTTCGCCCACTTTGTCCATGACGCGCTGAAATGGCGCCTCAACGCCAACCAGCCGCTCGATTTTTACTCCTTTATCAAAGAGCCGATTCAGGTCGCGGGCGAGGCGAGTGACCGAAATCTCGGTGGTGTCCTTTACTGTGCCCAGATACTGGTTACGGAAAGTCTCAATGCTGTCCCAGGTGTATATCCCTTGAGCAACCAGCATCACCACCAGCGGCAGCGCATAGACCCTCCATCCGGTGGACTGACGATTATTGCGCAGCGGATTGAATGCCATGACGCCAACCAGCAACGATATTGAGGCCCCCACCGCCACCATCGCCAGCACCCACAGATTGTGTTCAAGCTGCGGGCGGAGCGCTTCGAGAATCGTGCCTTCATTGATCGTCATCGCCAGGGCGCCCGTGACCTGACCATCACGACCTTTAATGGGAAATATCAGGTAGTAGCGCTGATTAAGCTTGGGCGTGGAACCGGCTGGCCCTGACCGGCTGCGCTGGATCGCCTCGGCCAGATCGCTTTGCATGGGCGGCTCGCCCCGCGCACTGAACACCTGACCCTCGGCATTGGTGACCGCTACGGTAGCCACCGTCGGCAGGTCCTTCTGAATTTCCGCCAGAGTCTCTTCCAGGCCGTAGAACTGCTCAATCGGCTTACCAAAACGGATCGCGCCCTGAATGCGCAAGGCCCAGTCGTGACCCACCACCCGCGCCGCTGCCGAAGTGGATTCAAACTGCACCTTGTGCATGGCGCCCAAGGTCAACCCGCCATTCAGCACCAGCATCAGTGACAGGACGACGAAAAAGGCAAAAAACAGGCGCAACAGCTTTGGTGAACGCGCTTCCTCAACCGAGGATCGCGGTAGATCATTGGCAGCAATCAAAAGGGTATCCCCGAAAGTACGGTTATCGTCCGCCCCAAGCCTGCTTAGCGTTCTATCGTTTGGTAGATTTCGTCACAGGCCAACAGAATGTCCACCGGCGGATCGTAGCCAATCAGCTCGGCAACCTTGAGGTTGAGCGCGATCTTGGCGGGCGCCAGCCAGACCTGAGAAAGCTTGCGCGGTTGAGCGCCATTGAAAATGCGGGCGATGGTTTCGGCGTGAAAATGGCCCACATAGCTGTAATTACCCTGCGCCACGCTCATTAACACGCCGCGCTTGACCTCGCTCTCGCCCAGCATCGAAAACGAGGGGCGTTGAGCGGCTGCCAGCGCGGCTACGACGCGAGGCAGCGACTGCGCATTCAGGCCACGATGCACGGTGAGATAGACCGCATCAACCGTGCTGGCAATCTTCTCATAGCAGGCGGCCACCTTGCTTTCCGCCTCTTCCTGAGGCACGCCGCTGAAAGGCGCAAAACAGCTCACGATCTCAAAGCCCCTGGCCTTGGCGGTGCGTTCAATGGCGTCTACTGCGGCGTAGGTGCGTCCCTCCAGGGTGTCCTCAAACACGACGCCCAATTTGCCAAAGTGGATAATGTCGTGAAAAAGTTCGATTTGGCGGGCATAACGATCCGGTTCAACCTTGGCGTGAAGATGATCGAATCCGGAATCTTCGGCGCTTTTGATGATGTTCGAGCCGATGGGATCGCTGGTCGAAGCAACTACGGTGGCGACGCGATGACTGTCGTTAGCCAGATCCTGGCCGGCCCAAGTCCCCATAGCGATCATCAGGTTGATATCACCTTGCTCGTTCAGCCGCTTAATCAGGCGCTCGCGCGCCTTGGGCCGAAGTTCGCGGTCAAAATTGCCGGCGTTGTAATAGGCATCGGGCACAAACTCAAGGTAATTACTCACCGCATGGGTGGACAGATAGGCCCAGAAACCGCCCGGAGTCGGGTTGTTCTGGGGGGGAATCTCCAGCGGATCCATCCAGTTCA
Organism: Synechococcaceae cyanobacterium SM1_2_3; assembly: GCA_012031845.1. Lineage (GTDB taxonomy): Bacteria > Pseudomonadota > Gammaproteobacteria > Competibacterales > Competibacteraceae > Contendibacter. The sequence continues at coordinate 10,761 of JAAUTD010000048.1, read as the reverse complement.
AGGCTATCAAACCGCGCACAATAGCCTTGAGAATGATTTCGTAATCAGGATACTGCCCGCCTTCATAATAACCAATGCGCTGCTTGACCACCGGCTTGGCTTTCGCCTTGTCCAGCGGTTGGGCCTTGGGTGGCGAGGTGGAAATCTGTTGATCCCGTGAATCCATAGCGGATTTTGCGTCCAGCGCAATGAAAAGGACGCCAACGAGCAGTATCTGTAAGAACATCTTCATTGTTTCAGGCTTCCTCGCGGGTTTTCTCACGCTAACAATAGTGGATTCAAACGGGCGATGTTGTCGAGTGGATCGATTTCATCATGTTCAGGAAAACCAATGGGCTACCTGCGGGTTGAGGTTTCGCCGGACTTTCTATCAAAAACAGCCAGCCTTGCCGCGTCCCAGCGCCACCAAACCCAATGCGCCTGTCACAGCATTAATCGGGAAGGAAACAGGGCCTGGCGCGCTTTCATCAACTGTTTCATGCGCTCGCCTGGGCTGCCTGAGAGCAATTCATACGCCGCCAGCGCCCGATCAGCGCCATTACGCCCGCTCCTTAATACATGTTGCGGATAAGCCAACATCCACGCCTCATCCCTGGACAATTCCTTCCCGGCTATCTCAAGCAACCCCTCGCACAAGGTGCGCACCGACAACGAACCCACTCTGCCGTTCAGGCCGTCGCGCATGGCCGCGTCGCGCAGGGCGGGTAACGCCCGCCAAGGCCAGTGTTCCAGCCAGCGCCAGGCGGCAGATGGGTTTCGCAACAGTCCGGCCTGCAACGCGCTCGGCGCCATAACCACGGAGGCCGCAACCTCCGCGCCGGCTTCATCAAAAATCTCACGATCCGCGAAATTGGCGCCCGGTGAACGCCCTTCAATATAACAAAAGTCAAAATGGGTCTCGAACAAATCTTCCAGTCCAAACGGTCGTTCCCAAGCCGCAAAGAACTCATCCAGCGCAGGTTCATGGGCAAAACCGAAGCGAATGCGCGCATCAAGAAATTGGGCAAACTGCTGAAAGGCGAGATGAGCCAGCGATGGACGAACTTCTACCGGCTGGCCTTTGTTGCAATCCTGTGCTGAGTCCATCCCGCCTTGTACGCAGCGGTGCGCCAACCAGTGTTTGCCGCGTAGAAAAGTCAGCAACGAAGGGTTTCCTTCGACGCAAACCACATCCGCAATATCCTTGTACTTACTATTGCCCAGGTTGCTGGGTATCCGTTGCATGGCGGTGTCTGCGCCAAACATCCATTCAAAGTAGCCGCGCAGATTGGCGAAGGACTGCGGCGGCAGCCGATGCAGACGATCATCGGCGACACAATAGGCATTACGGAACATGCGCGGCCAAATCGTCAGACGATTCTCGCGATAGCCGGTATATTCACCATTCTCAAATGGGCTATTGGCGAACAGCGCAATGAAGGCCGGACTGGCCGCGAGTACGGTATTGAGCGCCATGACCGCATCGCACACGGCTACCCCGGTACACGGGCTGTTTTGCGCCTTGGCGTCAATCCCGACCTTGTGGTTCCACCCGCGACAATTGACCCAGTAGTCATAAATCGGCTTGGGGGCGCGAATGCGCTGATACAGGTGATCATCAATAGCCAAGGCCGGATGCTCGGAAAAATTAAGCACCATCGCCCCCTCTGCGGCCAATGCGGCCTCTACGGCTTCGAGCTCGGCGCACACCCAGACATCCAGAGTTTCCAAGCCGCCGGGCGCCCGGCTATTCCGACCGGGCCAATGGCGCTTTCGATGTTGTTGAAAGCATTATCAAGCGAGGTGCAGCCTAATGCGCTGGTTACCGCAATGTCGCGGCCATCATGAGCAACTTTGAGTTGCGCTGTTTCGCCCCGCGCATATTTGCCCGCGTAAAGATTGGAAAAAAACGGTCCGACAAAATGCGAGGAGCCATCTTTGTTGCAAGCGACTGCCATTTCAAGCTCTACACCCAGCGAAGTCAGTGTCACGCTTGTTCCCCTAATTCAGTTCGGCTTTGTTCGCTTCTATCACAATACTATTATCATCAGGATATTATTTTGAACCTATAAAATAAGGCGCTTGACATACCATGTCCGCAGTAAAAATAGCAAATATTTTATGATTCATCGCAGGGTGTTGTAGAGTCGGCATCACTTTGATGCGAGGCTATCCAGCCAAATGTTGACTAGGAAAATTTCTGAGCGGATTAGAATCCGCTTGACCAGATGAATCTGCACTCAGGCAACCAAGCTAATCAACTGATATAATAAGCATATTTTTGTTGGTTTCAACGCTTGTGGCGGGGTAAGGCCCACGCACAGGGAAAATTCCACAAGAATCCACGATGAACCATCTTAATTTTACTAATAGGCTCTGGGCGGATGTTCAGAAAGGCGTCGAACAAATCTGCGCCCAATGAAAATCCACTGGCAATAATGATCAATTGATACAGCAGGTTATACGCTGTCAGCAAAAATAAACCCGCCTGAACCCAATTAGTTAAAACTTAGGTGAAAGCAGGTAAAAGTCACTTTATGTGTTTTAGAGAAGACCTACCATAGCAATCCTATTCCAGTTGTTGACTTAGAACGGGCTTCCTGCCCGTTGTACAGTTAACGGGCGGGGTACCCATTCTATAACTCGTTTAGGACTGCTATATTTTAACCGTTTGGTTCGAGCGGGCTATAAAGGCTCCGAATCATCGTACCGGGCTTATTAAGATACTTACACTGTTGATCCCGGTAAAATTCAAACTTTCGATCCTGGTGAGGCTGAAAGGGATTGCCAACCATTTTGACCACAAATAGCAATTATTAAACGCAGTTTCTTCGATATATTCCCAGGCATTACCCGCATAACCCTCTACCTCAATCAGACAACAGCCATAACGCGAGCTGTCCTTATAGTAATAATCTGACGCCAGCGCCGCTGGAATGCCTTGCACTGAGAAAAGCACTAGCGCAGGCAGTAAAAAGGGTAATTTCTTCATCATCGCGACCTCTTGAAGGATTGGTTTCAGTTTGGGAAAGCAGAAAAAACCGTCATCAATTTCAACTGTGGTGACTTAATCGGTAGGTTAGCTTAACGCATCATGAGTGATCTAGCTGTCAAATCATGCGGGTTGACGCTAACCCTGCCCGTTGTTAATGCCGATACCATAAAAAAGGGGACCGCATCTGCGATCCCCGCAAGACCTCCAAGCGAAACGGCGAGGTCAATCAGGAATAGTCAACCTTGTAACTTTCCAGGGTCTTGATGTAATTGGCGCGTTCAAACGCCGTCGGATCCGCGACATTGCGCTGGCTCATCGAGCCTTTCATTTGCGTTACCGACTCATATCCATGCACATCCATCCAGGTCTTCAGGCCATCGCGCAAGATGCTGAGATAGCCCACGCCGTTCTTCAATAAGGCGGAAGTGGTCATCACCGCATCGGCGCCGGCCATGACATATTTCACCACTTCAATCGGGGTATGGACGCCGCGAGTCGCGCCCAGCGAAGCCCGCAACCGGCCATACAGCACTGCCAGCCACAACAGCGGCAGGCGGATTTCGTCCGGGGTGCTGAGTTGCAGATTCGGCGCGACTTCCAGCTTGTCCAGATCAAAATCGGGCTGATAGAAGCGGTTGAATAGCACCAGCGCATCCGCGCCCGCGTCATCCAGCGCCTTGGCCATCGAGCCGATGGCGCTGAAAAACGGGCTGAGCTTGACCGCGACCGGCACCGTCACCGCCGCCTTTACCGCAGCGACAATCTCGACATAGCGTTGCTCGACCTCGCGCCCCGTCGTCGTCAGATCAGCGGGAATGTAATAGATGTTGAGTTCGATCCCCTTGGCTCCGGCCTGCTGCATCAACTGGGCGTATTCGATCCAGCCCGCGTTAGTGATGCCGTTCAAACTGCCGATGATCGGGATGTCCACCGCTTCAGAGGCTTTGCGCAGCACCTCCAGATAGGTGTCCGGGCCGACCGTGTAGTCGTCAATTTCCGGAAAGTAGCTCAGCGACTCGGCGAAGCTCTCGGTCCCCGCCGTCATCAGATGTTCCAGCGCCGCCGTGTCATGCTTCAACTGTTCCTCGAATAGCGAGAACATGACCACGGCGGACGCACCGGCATCCTCCAGCCGCTTGATGCTGGCGACGTTCCCCGACAGCGGCGATGACGAAGCGATGATGGGATGCTTGAGCTTCATCCCCATGTAAGTGGTTGTTAAATCCATCGGTGCTTCCTTTTGCGAACAGGATGTCAATGGCGGGCGGCCCGGAACTGGATGAGTTCCGGTCCGCCGGACCCGCTTATTGTTTGTACTTCGGCTGGAAAGTCGCGCCGCTACGGGCCGCCATGTCCTCGTACACCGACCAGCGCCGGTTGATCGCCTGCTGGGCCAGGTCCATGAGGTGTTCGGCTTCCTTGGGATTGGTGTGAGACAGCACCTTGTAGCGCACCTCGTTATAGGCGTATTGCCTGAGCGGAATCTTCGGGCGCCCCGAATCGAGAATGAACGGGTTCTCGTTGGAATCGCGCACCGCCGGGTTATAGCGAACCAGCGGCCAGTGACCGCATTCCACCGCCAGATGCTGTTGATCCAAACCACGCTGCATGTTGATGCCATGCGCAATACAGTGGCTATAAGCCAGAATCAGGGACGGTCCCGGATACGCCTCGGCCTCGCGGAACGCCAGCAACGCCTGTTGCGGATTGGCGCCCATCGCAATTCGCGCTACATAAACATTGCCATAGGAAATGGCTTGCAGGGCGATGTCCTTCTTGCCGACCTGCTTGCCGGCGGCGGCGAACTTGGCGACTGCGCCCATCGGGGTGGATTTGGACATCTGGCCGCCGGTGTTGGAGTACACCTCAGTATCCAGCACCAATACGTTGACATCGCGGCCGCTGGACAGCACATGATCAACGCCGCCGGAGCCAATGTCATAGGCCCAACCGTCGCCGCCCATGATCCAGATGCTGCGCCGAACCAGTTGATCGCAAATCGCCAGCAGATGGGGCGCACGGGGGTCGTTGATCCGTTGCAACCGCTGTTTCAGTTCCGCCAGCCGCCCGCGTTGCTGGCGAATGTCGGTCTCGGTGACTTGTTCGGCGTTGATCAGCTCGTCCACCAGTTCTGCGCCGATTTGCCCGGCCAAGCCGTGCAACAGCTCATAGGCGAAGGCCAGATGTTTGTCGGCGGCCAGGCGGAAGCCCAGACCAAACTCGGCGTTATCCTCGAACAGCGAGTTGGCCCAGGCCGGGCCGCGTCCTTCGTTGTTAACCGACCACGGAGTCGTTGGCAGATTGCCGCCGTAGATCGAAGAGCATCCGGTCGCATTCGCCACCAGCAGCCGGTCGCCGAACAGTTGCGACAGCATTTTGACGTAAGGCGTCTCGCCGCAACCAGCGCAGGCGCCGGAGAACTCGAACAGCGGCGGCAGGAATTGCACGCCGCGCACGGTGGAGAAATCCACCCGCCCGCGATCCACTTCCGGCAAGGTCTCGAAGAAGCGGATATTGGCTTTCTCGTTTTCCAGCACCGGTTCCTTGGGCGCCATGTTGATGGCTTTGTGGCCGACTTTTTCCTTGCTCTTGGCCGGGCAGACCTCAACGCACAGACCGCAGCCGGTGCAGTCTTCCAGATAGATTTGCAGGGTATAGCGGATTTCCGGGAAGCCCCGGGCGTCAATCGGCGCGGTCTTGAACGCGGCGGGCGCGCTTTCCAGCTTGGCTTCGTTGTAGAACTTGGAGCGGATCACCCCATGCGGACAAACCATGCTGCAATTGCCGCACTGAATGCAGATGTCCGGCTCCCAGTTCGGCACGAAGCTGGAAATGTTGCGCTTTTCCCATTGGGTGGTGGCGCTGGGATAGGTGCCATCCACCGGCAGGGCGCTGACCGGCAGTTCGTCGCCGCGCCCGGCCATCATCATCGAGGTGACCCGCTGCACGAAATCCGGCGCGTTGGCGGGTACGACCGCGGGCAGTTCGCGCAGGCTGGTGACCTGGGCCGGCACCGGGATCTCACGCAGATTGGCCAGAGTGTTGTCTACCGCCTCGAAGTTCTTGCGCACGACTTCCTCGCCCTTGCGCATGTAACTCTTCTTGATCGAGTACTTGATCTTGTCAATCGCCTTGTCACGCGGCAGCACCCCGGAAATGGCGAAGAAGCAGGTCTGCATGATGGTGTTGATGCGAGTGCCCATGCCGTTGTCGCGGGCGACCTTTTCGGCGTTGATCGCGTACACCTTGAGCTTTTTGGCGATGATCTCGGCCTGGATCGGACGCGGCAGCCGATCCCAGGCCTCTTCCGGTTCGCGCGGGCTGGTGTTCAGCAGCAGCACCGCGCCAGGCGCGGCGTTCTTGAGCACATCGCCCCGGTCGAGGAAGTTGAACTGGTGGCAACCGATAAAGTTGGCCGATTGCACCAGATAGGGCGCCCGGATCGGGTCTGGCCCGAAACGCAAATGCGAGACCGTCTGCGAGCCGGATTTCTTCGAGTCGTAAACGAAATAACCCTGGGCGTAAAACTCCGGGTCGTCGCCGATGATCTTGATCGAGTTCTTGTTCGCGCCAACGGTGCCATCCGCGCCCAGCCCGAAGAACATCGCCCGCACCACTTTGTCGGACTCAATCACGAAGCTGGAATCCACCTCCAGGCTGGTGTGAGTCACGTCATCGTTGATGCCGACGGTGAAATGATTCTTAGGCTGGGCCTTGCTGAGTTCATCGAACACCGCCTTGACCATCGCCGGGGTGAATTCCTTGGACGACAGCCCATAACGGCCGCCGATCACTCGCGGCATGGCCGCCATCGGCAGCGCACCCGCGCCATGCGCTTCCACCAGGGTGCTGACCACGCCGAGATACATCGGCTCGCCGGTGGAACCCGGCTCCTTGGTGCGGTCGAGGACGGCAATGGATTTGACCGTGGCGGGCAGGGCCGCCAGGAAAGCGTCGGCGGCAAACGGCTGGAACAGCCGGACTTGCAAGACGCCGACTTTCTCGCCGCTCTGATTGAGGTGAGCGGCGGTTTCGCAAGCGGTCTCTGCGCCTGATCCCATCAGAATCACGACGCGCTCGGCGTTGGGATCGCCGGAATAGTCGAACAGGTGGTAGCTGCGGCCAGTGACCTCGGCGAACCTGTCCATTGTCGCCTGGACGATGCCCGGCACCTTGAGGTAGTACGGATTGCAGGCTTCGCGGCTCTGGAAATAGGTGTCGGGATTCTGCGCGGTGCCGCGAATGAATGGCCGATCCGGGTTTAACCCACGGGCGCGATGGGCCAGCACCAGATCGTCGCGGATCATGGCGCGGATATCGTCATCGGTGAGCATGGTGAGCTTGTTGACTTCGTGCGAGGTGCGGAAGCCGTCAAAGAAATGGATGAACGGCACCCGCGCTTCCAGGGTCGCGGCATGGGCGATTAGCGCCATGTCGTGGGCTTCCTGCACCGAGTTGGAGGCCAGCAGGCAGAAGCCGGTGGGACGAACCGCCATCACGTCCTGATGATCGCCGAAGATGGAGAGTCCCTGAGTCGCCAGCGAGCGGGCGGCGACGTGAAACACCGCTGAGGTCAGCTCACCGGCAATCTTGTACATGTTGGGGATCATCAACATCAATCCCTGCGACGCGGTAAACGTCGTGGTCAACGCGCCGGTCTGCAACGCGCCATGCGCTGTTCCCGCCGCGCCGGCCTCGCTCTGCATTTCCATGACCAAGGGCACGCTGCCCCAGATATTTTTTACGCCTTCGGACGCCCATTGATCCGCCAGTTCGCCCATCGTTGAGGACGGAGTAATCGGATAAATGGCGCACACTTCGCTGACGCGATAGGCGATGTATGCCGCCGCCTCATTGCCGTCAATCGTTGTTACTTCCCGTTCAGTCATTTGCGCTTCTCTTTATATTTGGCCCGCCACAGGCGGCGAGCGATGGATTCTGGCCGTTAGCCCACTTGTTCCGACGTTTCCGCCGGTTCGGGAATCAGTTCGATGGCGTGGCAGGGGCACTGCTCATAGCACACCGCGCAGCCGGTGCAGAGATCATAGTCATAGCGGTAACGCTTGCCTGGCCCCAGCTTGATGATGGCGTCCTCCGGGCACGCGCCGTAACAGCCGTCGCACTCGTAGCAGTTGCCGCAGGACAGGCAACGCTTGGCCTCATACAACGCTTCTTTTTGGCTGAGGCCAGCCACCACTTCCTCAAAACTGCTCTTGCGGCCTTTGAGGTCCAGATGGCCTTGCGGGCGCTGAGCGGCGTCGGTGTAGTACCAGACATGCAGTTTGTCAAAGGTCGCCAGGGTGTGCTTGGGCGGTTTGATATAGGCGTCGCCGCGCAGCCAGGCGTCGAATGTTGCGGGCGGCCTTCTTGCCGTGGCCGACGCCGATAGTGACGGTGCGATCGGACGGCACCATGTCGCCGCCGGCAAACAGGCCCGGATAGCCGGTCATCATGTTGGCGTCCACCGTGACCACGCCGTCATCCTTGAAGTCCACGCCCGGCACCTGACGCATGAAGCTGGTGTCCACGTCCTGCCCCAGCGCCATAATCAGCGCGTCGGCTTCCAGCGTCTCGAACTGGCCGGTGGGTTGTGGGCGGCCCTTGTCATCCACTTCCATGATCTCGACGGTGAAGGTGGTTTCATCAATGCTCTTGATGGTGCGCAGCCAGTGAATTTTCACATCTTCTTCGAGGGCTTCAGGTCGCCTCAAAATCATGCGCGGGCATGTGGGCGCGGTCGCGGCGATAGATGATCAGCGGCTCGTAGCCCAGCCGTTTGGCGACGCGGGCCGCATCCATTGCGGTATTGCCGCCGCCGTAAATCGCCACCCGGCGGCCCAGCTTCGGCGCGTTGCCGGTTTCCACGTCCTTGAGGAAGCCGATGGCGTCCAGCATCTTGCCGGCGTCGCGGGACGGGATTTCGGTGCGCTTGCTGATATGCGCACCAACGGCAATGAACATCGCGTCGAAATTGCCCGCCTGCTTTTCCGCCAGCAGATCGTCCACCCGATGATTCAGGACGATTTTGACGCCCATGTTTTCAATGCGCTTGATCTCGGCGTCCAGCACGTTGCGCGGCAAGCGGTAAGCGGGAATGCCGAAGTGCATCATGCCGCCCGCCATTGGCCCGGCTTCGTGGATTTCGACGCTGTGACCCATCCGCGCCAGATGATAGGCGGCGGACAAGCCGCTGGGACCGGCTCCAACGACCAGGATGCGCTTGCCGCTGGGCGGGGCGGTGACGGTGAACTGCCAGTTTTCCTGCAAGGCCAGATCGCCCAGGAACCGCTCAATGGCATGGATGCTGACCGATGAATCCAGCTTGCCCCGGTTGCAGGCGCTTTCGCAGGGGTGATAACACACCCGGCCGTGAATGCCCGGCATTGGGTTGTCATGGGTCAAGGCTTGCCAAGCCTCCTTGAAGCGGCCCGCTTGGGCGTGGGTCAGCCAGGCCTGAATGTTTTCGCCTGCCGGACAGGCGTTGTTACATGTGGGCAGCAGATCCGCATAAATTGGCCTCTGGATACGCTGCGGGCCAACATTGTGTTTTTCATGCGTCAGGTCCAGCGGGCGCGTCATGTTGATAGGCTTGTCAGTCATCGTGCTTCTCTTTGCAGTGCAATCTGGTGTTAAGGAGCGACTCCGGGTCCGGGGGGACGAAGTAGAGTCTGGTGGTTACAACCAGCACCGCCGGCCAGTCGTTGTTTTGAACAATGTCCAGGAAAATCGCTAATGTCCTTGGATGGGTACGGGGCCGGTCGTTTCGCCCCGCTAAGGGTAGAACATTTTGGCGGGATGTGAAGTTGCGCAATCGCCAAGGGTAGAAGTTGTCTATGCTTGTAAGCGATTCGATTACGCCGCATCGCGTCATTCAGAATGCGGTCGCGGTTTTTCAAAACTTTTTACGCTGCCTGAGAGGCTGCGCAAAATCGCGCATCATATTCCGGCATAGACTGCCGGAATGGCGGAGATGGATTGGGTGCTTTGAAAAATCATGACTAAACAATCGGTTAGTTTTTATACGGGTTCTAAGATCACTGGCGCGCCACGCAGTGCGCTTAATCTGCCAGCCTCGACGCGATGAACGCCACACGCCCTCTAGCGCGGGTTCTGCTTCGCAAGGTGGTGGCGGCGTACTTGGTGTTCGCTTTGGCGCTGACGGGCATTGAACTGTATGTTGAATATCGGAATATTCGACAGGACATTGTCGAGTCGCTGGACCGGCTGGCGATGGCCTTTGCGCCCAGCGCCGCTCAGGCGCTTTGGGATTATCAGCAGGATTTGTTGCAAGCTCTGGCGGCCGGCATTAGCGAGCACAACTTCGTGGTAGCGGTGAATATCCGCGATATTCATGGCCGCATGAATGTTGACTTTCGCACCCCCGCTGGCGGTTCTTCGTCTTCCAGCCTGACCGCACGGCAACCGCTCTATCACCGGTTCCAGGATGGTCAACAGGAGACATTAGGCGTCCTGAGCATTACTTCCAGCGAGGCCCTATTGTTTTCTCATTTGAAAGAAAGGGCGCTGTCAGTGGGTTTGGCGGTTATCGCACAACTGCTATTCCTGGGCGGGGTGCTGGCATTGCTGTCACAGATGTTGGTAGTCAAGCCATTGACCCGGTTTTCACAACAGGTGGGCCAGTTAATCGTGGAAGAGGGCCGCGCCAAACTGATTGATTTTGGTGGTGTTGAGATTACCGAGATTGCCATTCTGCAGCAGGGCTTCAACCGGTTATTGCAACAGGTCGCTGAGAACCATGCCCTGATGGCTGCCGCTAACGCTGATTT
>JAAUTD010000386.1 GCA_012031845.1 Synechococcaceae cyanobacterium SM1_2_3 | reverse complement strand
ATGAGCATTTGCTCAGACGCTTTTCTTCCTTCTTAGGTTTAGACTTCAGTTTGATTAAATCCAGCCCAGTATTCGAGAACCTATGTAACTACGGGGCTATTACCGCATAATACTGTCCGAAGTATTGATATCATGGACTTACAAAAAAGGGGGGTTTCGCGGTCATTCCCGAAATTTGCAATTTTGAAAACAGCCGATTTCACGACATTTCATTTTGAAAATCACAGTTATTGAGTCGGGTATTGTAGCGGTTGCTTTGGCACGGAAAATGACGCGATCAAAAGGGAAAACGCTGCGCTTTTTCCTGCTGGAATTGACAACCGACCGGTGCTGACTTACCGTAGCTTCACTAACTTGCTTTAGGCGACTACCGCATCGTCAACCGTGGTGGTTCGCGTTTGTGTGCCCTATTTAGGGCGTTTTGACGCGAATCGTAGGAGTACCCCACGGGCGTGGTTGATAGGGGGAAATAAGGCGCGGCTTGCCGTGGATGAATAACCCCAAGCCGACCTAAAGCGGTTAGTTGAGACCACGCCACCCTCAACCCGTGTGGCGTTGTGTGGAAACCGCCGCCATGTCGAAATCTCTTACTGCTTCAGTGACTCCGCTACGTTCGGCAGCTCCCGTTCCCGAAAAACCCCGCCGCGCCAAGTGCGACCGCGATGTGAAGCTGCATATCTCCGAAGCGCTCTATGACGATCTGGCCCGTGTCGCTCGCGCTGACCAGCGCCCCGTCAGTGAATATATCCGCGTCCTGCTGGAACGGCATTTATATGGGCGGATTGGCGCGGGGAATTAACGTCGGCAGCAACGGACGCAAAGGAAACGTGCATGCAACACCGGATCGATCCGAAAATAGACTGTGTGTTCAAGGCGCTACTCGGCGCGGAACAGAACCGCAACCTGCTGGCGCATTTTCTCAATGCGATCCTGGCCGACGAATTGGCCGCGCCGATTATCGAAGTCGAGATTCTCGATCCCTACAACGAGCGCGAATTTCTCGACGACAAACTCAGCATCGTCGATGTCAAAGCCCGTGATACAGCCGGGCAGTTCTATCAGATCGAAATCCAGTTGCTGAACGTCCCGGACTTACCGGCCCGCATCCTCTACGGCTGGGCTGACTTATACAGCGCACAGTTGCGGGGTGGGGACGGATACGACCGACTGCAACCGACCTATGCTATCTGGCTGTTGGGTCAAACCCTGCGGCCACGGATTGCCGAAGCGATTCACCGCTTCCGCCTGCGCGATGACCAGGGGCGGAGCCTGGTGAATCACGGCGGCATCTGGCTGCTGGAATTGAGCAAATGCCAGGTTGAAAGGGTGCAAACCGAACGGGAACGGTGGCTAAAATTCTTTAGTGAGGGCGAGCAGCTCGACAACGAGCGCCTGCCCGAGTGGATGGACACCGAGGAGATGCGGCAAGCCATGAACACCTTACGACAGTTTTCGGAAAAAGAACGGGACTATCACGTTTATCAGGCCCGGCAGAACTACCTGCGGCAACAGCGCAGTATTCAGAATCATTTGGAAGCCTTGCGCATTGAGAAAGAGCAGGCCCAAGCCGAGATAGAGCAGGCTCAGGCCGAGAAACAGCAGGCCCAGGCGGAGAAACAGCAGGCCCAGGCGGAGGCGGAACAGGAGCGGGCGGAAAAACAGGCCGCCTTACAACGGGAAGCCGCCGCCTTGCAGGAAATCGAACGGTTAAAAGCGTTGCTGAATGGCAAAGCTGGGCCGATCTGATCAAAAACCCTTCGGCGATGCCCAGGACGATCCATTGCGCGATCAGCGATTGCACCTTGGATTTGATGGGTGTTGCAGGCCAACGTGGGCAGTGCCGCCGCACAGCTCGCTTTGGCGGCGCACCGAGGCGATGCTGATCCAACGGTGATGCTTGTACTGGCTGCGGCAAGCGGCGCAACAGAACCATGCGCCCGCCGTAGTCAGCTTGGGCGTACTGGCGCTGAACGGTGATAATGTGCCTCTGGATCGGGCTGAAGCCTATCGCTGGTTTAATCGCGCCGCGATTCTTGGCGATGACGAGGCCGATCAGATACGGATCAAATTAATCGCTGCATTGACCGATGCCGAATGGCGGCGGGCGTTGGCACTGGTATAAGCAAGGTGGTTAAGAGGTGAAGACTGTCGCCAGATTGTCGCCAAAGACTGGCGCGGCCTGTCATCTAGCAGCAAGTTTATGGGCTGGATTGGCGTCATTTGGCATTTTGGGACTGCGCCAAGCATTAAATATCAATGGGTTAGTTTCGGGCTTTGCCTTCGGGAGGCAGGAGTCGCAGGTTCAATTCCTGTCACCCCGACCACTAAATCAATCAGTTACGCTTGTTTTCATGGCTCTGGCTTCTGGGGCTATGACCAGATTATGACGATCCAGTACTTGAACCGTCTGCTGCAACTGATCAGGCATCATGTGCGCGTATACGCTCATCGTCACCTGAATATCCGAATGGCGAAGCAATCGCGCCACTTTCTGAATCGGCGTTTGTATATCCGTCACCTGTCATGCGGGGTGCAATGTGCGATGTCAGCGCGTTGGACGGCTGCCGCAAATCCCTTTTTATGCTGGCGATCCGTTCGCCTTTTATATTGCAGAAGACCCAAGGCGCAGCCGGGCAATAGGTCGCTCTAAATCGGGCGCGTGATAGAATCGCTTCTCGTGCCGTTTGGTTCATCGGTACGCTTCCCATTTTCCCGTTTTTCTGATCCCCGGCTCCCAACAGGAGATAGCCCTGTTGGAAGTCTACCCGACGCCATTCCAGCCCTAATATTTCGCCGGTTCGCATCCCGGTATGCAGCGCCAGGCGGATAAAGTCCACCAAATGCGCGGCCCTGGGTTCCTGTTGCGCGGCGGCTAATAGCTTGGCTGCCTCTTCTTGCGTCAACCATCGATCCCGTCCATCTGGCGGCGTGAGCCGTTGCGCTTCGGCGGGATTCGCTATCTGCCAGCCCAGCCTTAATCGCCCCCAGTTGATCGCAGCGGATAACAGGCCAATTTCACGGTTGACCGTGGCGGGCGCGGCATTCTCCGCTCGGCGGGTCATGCCGTAGCGATGCACGGTTTCCGGCTTCAGGCGGTTGAGAACGCATTGATCGCCCAGCAGCCGGTAGAGGTGTTTCACGCTGTAGCCGTCCCGCTCCAATGTGCGCTTGTCGGGATGGGCGTCCACATAGGCCAGAATCAGACTGTGCAACGTCCGGGGTGGCTCGGTTCCCCACGTTCGTTGCTGATGAGCTTCGGATTTCCACAGGCTTAGGATGGCCTCCGCTTCGCGGCGGTTATCCGTGCCTGTACTTCGGCGGCGGCGCTGCCCTTCCGCATTGGTATAACTGGCGTACCTGTCGGGTACCGGATGATTGTGTTGACAATCGGAGTCGCCGTCTGCTGGAATCAAGGCAGTTCATGGAGGATGTGATGACTACGATCCGCCGGAGAGACTGAT
>JAAUTD010000385.1 GCA_012031845.1 Synechococcaceae cyanobacterium SM1_2_3 | reverse complement strand
CCAACCGAAAAATCCGCCCAGCAGCAATCCCAGCGTCACGGTAACGAGCAGTCCGCCCAGGGCGCAGCGCACCGCGATCACCGTGCCGCTGGTCACGGGCGCACGCCACGCCGCGAGATTGAACGCGATCAGCGCCACCCCAAACCCCAGGCCGAGTAGCCCACTGGCGATTTGGAATCCAAGCGGATTGCCAAACAAAAAAGCGCCCGCCAGCGTCAAGGTTCCCAAGGTCAGCGGCAGATGAATCAGCGCCGCGATCCATTGCGGATGCGGCGCGGCCACCCCAATCACCACGGGCAGCATTTGCAGCAACGCGCCGATCATGACCTGCGCCATGAAGCCTAGCGTCAGTAAATGAGTGAATGCGAGGGGAGCAGGCAGCCAGCGGCTGATGAAAAAATCTGGCCCATGCCACAGCAGCACCATTGCCGCCAGCACCAGAAAGAACGGCGCGGTCAGGAAAAATCGCAGGCGGCGCATCCGAAGTGGCGGCGCTTGCTCCAAGGACAGGCCAACTGGATTCATGGCGGAGAAATCAGAATTTCAAAAGTCCCGTCTGCGCCGTTGATGACTTCATAGCGGTAGTGATGGCGGCGCAAAATGTCGTACAGCGGAAACGGCTGGCGGTGAATCAAAAACCGCAGTTGTTGCCCCGCTTGCAATTGATCCAGCGCCGCCAGCACCCGTTCCAGCGGTTCTGGATGTTCCAGCCCGCGCCCATCCACCACGATCTCGGCAAGGCTCATACGGGCAATTCCTGCATGGCCTGAATCATGGATTCGGCGGCAGCGCCCAAAATGTCATCGCACATCGGGTACAAAATCTGCTCCTCCTTGATGTTGTGCTGCTGGGTCAGAATCAGCAGCGTTTCCGCCTGCCCCAGATATTCCTCCAAATCGCTATTTGCGAGCGCGTTGCTCATTTCGGCCAGCGCATCGCGAATTTGCTGATGTTCCAGTCGCATCACTCGCGTTGGCCCCGTCGTGTTGCCAGTGGCCCGTTCAAATGCCGGAAACAGTGCATCTTCCTCCTTGGAAAATGACGCTCCATTGCGATTTGAAACTGCTGAAAGCGGAGGCGGCAAGTGGTGAGATCAGCCGCGTAAGCAGCCTGTTCAGCAGCGGCGAACTCGTCATCGCACTGGCGATGTTCGGCGGCGAGAAATTCAGCAACGGAAGGCATGGCGGTAGTCCCCTGGCTGGGCGGTCAATGAAACATGGATGTACAGGATAAACAGCAGGACTTTCGCTCCATCCGTTCGCCCTGACGCTTCGGCAAGCTCAGCGGTCGAAGGGCATTCATCAGTAATAAACGGGGTTCGACAGGCTCACCCCGAACGGTTTTTGAACCTGAAGCGAAAGCCCTGAACAGGATAAAGCGGTCAATGATGGGCCGTCATTTTGCCGTGCGCTCAGTGGGCATTCCTTGATCTGGGTCAAGGCGCGTCATTGCCAAGTTTTGCATCATGGCGGCTGATTCCAGCCAATGCCAGATTGAGGCGCTTATGAATTCATTCTTCACAAAGTCCATGTCGCGGAACATTTTCTATGGCGGCATGGTGTTTTCGGCGCTGCTGTTTCTGGCGCTCACCTTCCACACCATTCGGAAAATGCCGCAGCGCGATCATCGGGAGAATCTGACCGCTGAAGTGGTGCGCGGCAAACATTTATGGGAGACCCGCAATTGCGTGGGTTGCCACACCATTCTGGGAGAGGGCGCATATTTTGCTCCCGAACTGGGCAATGTCTACAAGCGGCGCGGCGCGGACTTTATCAAGGTCTGGATGAAGGTGCAGCCGACTGGAGTGCCGGGACGCCGCCAGATGCCGCAGTTTCATTTCAGCGATCAGCAATTGGATGACATCGTGGCGTTTCTGAAATGGACATCGGAAATCAATACCGAAAACTGGCCGCCGAATATCGAAGGCTGAACTTCGGCATTCACCACAGAGGAAATCAATCATGCAATTACTGCAATATCAATCTCAGGCGGTGGCGAAACCGTATTTCATCGCCGCGATTGGCCTGTTCGTGGGCCAAATCCTGTTCGGCCTGATCATGGGCCTGCAATATGTCATCGGCGACTTTATGTTTCCGGCGATTCCTTTCAACATCGCCCGCATGGTGCATACCAATCTGCTCATTGTCTGGCTGCTGTTTGGCTTTATGGGCGCAGCTTATTACTTGGTGCCGGAAGAGTCGGAAACCGAATTGCACAGCCCGCTATTGGCGTATGTGATGTTCTGGATTTTCCTGATCGCCGGGGCATTGACCATTGCCGGTTATCTGCTGGTGCCTTACGCCACGCTGGCCGAAATGACTGGCAATAATCTGTTGCAAACGATGGGTCGCGAATTTCTGGAGCAACCTTTACCGACCAAGGTAGGGATTGTGGTGGTGGCGCTGGCGTTTGTGTACAACATCGGCATGACTATTCTCAAAGGCCGCAAGACTGCAATCAGCACGATTCTATTGGCGGGCTTGGTCGGGCTGGCGGTGCTGTTTCTGTTCGCGTTCTACAATCCGTCCAATCTCGCTACCGATAAATACTTCTGGTGGTGGGTGGTGCATCTGTGGGTAGAGGGCGTATGGGAATTGATCATGGCGGCGATTCTGGCGTTCGTGCTGATCAAGATTACCGGGGTAGACCGCGAAGTGATCGAGAAATGGTTGTATGTGATCATCACGCTGGCTTTAGTGACCGGCATTATTGGCACCGGTCATCACTATTACTGGATTGGTGCGCCCGCGTATTGGCAATGGTGGGGCGGCGTCTTCTCCGCCTTGGAACCGCTGCCATTTTTCGCCATGACTGTATTCTGTTTCAACATGGTTAATCGCCGTCGCCGTCAGCATCCGAATAAAGCCGCGACGCTGTGGGCATTAGGAACCGGAGTCATGGCGTTTTTGGGCGCGGGCGTCTGGGGCTTTCTGCACACTCTGGCCCCGATTAACTACTACACCCACGGCAGCCAGATCACCGCAGCGCATGGACATTTAGCCTTTTACGGCGCTTATGTGATGGTAGTGTTGACCATTATTTCCTACGCCATGCCGATTATGCGCGGGCGTGAGTGCAATTCCGAACGGGCACAAGTGCTGGAAATGTGGTCGTTCTGGCTAATGACGGTTGCAATGGTGTTTATTACGCTGTTTCTGACCGGCGCGGGCATTTTGCAAGTGTGGTTGCAACGGGTCATTGATCACCCGCAACCGTTTATGGCGGTGCAGGATCAGGTGCGGATTTTCTACTGGTTGCGTGAATTGGCCGGTCTGGTGTTTCTGATTGGCTTGGCGCTTTATCTGGTCAGCTTCTTTGTCAAGGACAAGCCGCAAACTGTTGAGGCAAGCGATGCGCAACCCGCCGCGACTTGAGTCAAGCTCCCTCTCCCTCAGGGAGAGGGAAAAGCCAGCGCCGTATTACCAGCCGCCGGCGACGAGTGCGCGGTGTTCGAGGCGGCCTGG
>JAAUTD010000384.1 GCA_012031845.1 Synechococcaceae cyanobacterium SM1_2_3 | reverse complement strand
GGGATTTAATCGGTGCTATATGGTAATAGCCGCATAGATTGCGGTTGCTGTCTTTTGGCAACCCAACTCGCACCGACTAACCAGATATAAAAAACCGCCATTGGCAAACAGGGGCGGTTTTTTTATGTGCGTTAGCGGGCGTATGCTACAGCCTTTGATGCAACGGAAAGATAGAACAATGGCGACGACCTATGAAGACATTTTGGCCTTGTTCCGGGAAACCGATGCCTAGAAGGAAACCGAGCGGCGGCTCAAGGAGCAATCTCAGGAGACTGACCGCATGCTTCAAGAGACAGCGAGGTTGCTGCACAACCTGGGCGGGCAATGGGGCTTATTTGTTGCGAACTTCATCTGGTTAATTTTGGTACTGCTAAGGAGGAATAGCGTGGTATGGGGTCGTTTCATCACGGTTGAAGGCGGCGAAGGCGCGGGTAAAACCACCCAAATCGGTTTTATGCGCGACTTCCTGGAGCAACGGGGTTTGCCGGTGGCATTGACCCGCGAACCGGGCGGCACTGGGCTGGGCGAGGAAATCCGCGCACTGCTGCTCGGTCACCGCGATGACGGGATGGCGCTGGCGACCGAAACACTGCTGATGTTCGCCGCCCGCGCCGAGCATCTGCAACGGGTCATTCGCCCGGCGCTGGCCGCCGGTTACTGGGTGCTGTGCGACCGCTTTACTGACGCCACTTACGCCTATCAGGGCGGCGGACGCGGCTTGCCGCCGACCCAGATCGCTATCCTGGAAACTGGGTGCAGGTTGATGTACGGCCTGATTTAACCCTGCTGTTGGATGTGCCGGTCGAAATCGGCCTGCAACGAGCCAACCGGCGCAGCGCAGCAGATCGCTTCGAGCGGGAAGATCGGGCTTTTTTCGAGCGGGTGCGCACAGCCTATTTGCAACGCGCCCGGCAATATCCTGACCGTTACCGGATCGTCGAAGCACACCATTCACTCGATAAGGTTCGCGCCCAGATCGAACAAACTCTTAGCGAATGGCTGGAGAATCATTGATGGATGATCGCTTGCCGTGGCATCAAGACCTGTGGCGGCAAATTCAGCAGCGGCGGAATGCCGACCGGATGCCGCACGCTCTGCTGCTGGCGGGGCCAGCCGGGCTTGGCAAGGGACTGTTTGCCCGGCGTCTGGCGCGGGCGATCTTGTGCGAAACGCCGACCGCTGAGGGCGAGGGCTGCGGCCAGTGTCGCAGTTGCCGACTGTTTATGGTCGGCAGTCATCCTGATTACAGCGTCACTCAACCCGAAGAGGATCAAAAAGCGACTGAAGGCGAGTCGCTGGCTGGGGATGCCAGCGAGTCGGGTGCGAAAAAGAAAAAAAGTAAAGTCATCAAAATTGAGCAAATCCGGGATTTATGCGCCTTTCTGGGATTCACTGCCCAATATGGCGGTTACAAGATTGCGTTGCTGGAACCGGCGGATCGGCTAAACATCAACGCCGCCAATAGCCTGTTAAAAACGCTGGAAGAACCGCCAGGCAACAGCCTGTTGCTGCTGGTGACCGCCCAACCCATGCGATTGCCCGCCACCGTGCGCAGCCGCTGCCAGCGCATTCACTTTGCTTTACCAGCGACCGAGGTGGTGATTCCGTGGTTGGCTACCCAGATGAAAAGCGATGTGGCGTCGCCGGACATTCTGCTGCAAAACGCCGGGGGCGCACCGCTGACGGCGCTGGTCCATGCGGATGGCGAACGCTGGCGCCGCCGTCAACAACTGGCCGATTGTTACGATCAGATTTTAATGAATCGCGCCGATCCGGTGCGGGCGGCGGAAGACTGGATGCAAGGCGATCTGGCAGAAAATCTGCGCTGGCTGATTGGTTGGCAAACCGATCTGATCCGGCTTAAGATGAATCCCGATCCTCCCCGCCTTAGCAATCCCGATTTACGTCCAATGCTTTGGCGCTGGGCCGACCGGCAAACCCCGCAAACCCTGTTTGAACGGCTGGATGCGGCAGTGCAGTTGCACACGCTCTGCGCCACCACACAAATCAACGCACAATGGATGTTGGAAGTGTTTTTTAGTGAAAGCGCGGGCGGGCAATAAGTCCGGTTTTCCCGCAGTGGCGACTCCAGGATAACCCGACATTGGAAAGAACAACGCTATGGCAGCTCCACGGCAAGGCGTCATTTCTCTGGCCATCAAAGACAAGGCCATGCTGCACTCCAATCACATGCCCTATATTAAGGGCGGTGGCATCTTTATTCCCACCGAGAAAACTTTCGAGTTGGGTGACGAGGTGTTTTTATTGCTGACTTTACTGGAAGATCCAGAACGGTTCGCAATCACGGGCAAGGTCATCTGGATCAATTACCGAACCACGCCTGGCGGGCGGGCCATGGGGGTTGGCATTCAATTCAGCGGAATTGAAGGCGCTAACTTGCAAAAAAAAATTGATTCCCTGATCGCCGGCTATACCCGCGCCGATCAGCCGACCAACACCATGTAACTTTCTGCTGGACGCGCCATGCTGGTTGATTCCCACTGTCATCTGGATCGGCTTGATCTCACCCCGTTCGGCGGTAATTTGGCGGGTGTGCTGGAAACCGCCGCCGCGCAAGACGTGACTCATCTCCTGAGCGTCGCAGTGGATTTGGAAAACTGGCCGAATCTGGCCCGAATCACTGAACCCTATCCACAGATCGCGCTGTCGGTAGGCGTGCATCCCAGCGAAGACAGCGGGCGAGCGCCCACCGTGGCGGAATTGACCGCATTATCCCGCGCCGAGCCACGGGTGGTCGCGATTGGTGAAACCGGGCTGGATTACTACCACGGTCGTGACAGCATTCACCGCCAGCAAGAGGCATTTCGCATTCACATCGCCGCCGCCCGCACGCTAGGCAAGCCGCTGATTGTGCATACCCGCGACGCACGCGAGGACACCTTGCGCATTCTGCGCGAAGAGGGCGCGGCTGAAGTCGGCGGCGTACTACATTGCTTTACTGAAGATTGGGCGATGGCGGAACAGGCTCTAGCCTTGAATTTTCATATTTCCTTTTCCGGAATCGTGACCTTCAGGAACGCCAGGCAGATTCAGGACGTCGCCCGTCAAACGCCCGCTGATCGTCTGCTGATCGAAACCGACTCGCCCTATCTGGCGCCAACCCCGCATCGCGGCAAGCCTAATCACCCGGCCTGGGTGCGACATGTCGCCGAGTTCATCGCCCAATTGCGCGGTCAGTCATTGGAACAGGTCGCCGCAATCACGGCGGCCAACTATTTCCGGCTGTTTCGAGCGCAGGCGGGATCGGCATGAACCGTGCGGAACTGCGCGAACGGATTCGGCGCTGCCTGCATCCGACGCACAATCTGGAAACGATCACCGGCGATTTTGCATCGCCGGGATGGAGCGCGAGGAGCGGATGCTCACGCGGCAGCGGTATTGGTGCCGCTGGTGGATCGCCCAGAGGGCTATACCGTGCTGCTGACCCAGCGCACCGCTTCATCTG